>NZ_JBIAXT010000003.1:331243-412197 GCF_042896945.1 Streptomyces sp. NPDC001222 | reverse complement strand
CCGGTGGCCTTCACCACCTCGCGCACGGCCTCGAAGACACGGTTGGGTCGCACAGAGCGCGCCAGGCGGCGCCGGAAGTAGGCCAGCAGTGACGGGTCGAACGCCATGTCGTGCAGACCCAGCCCGCACGCGGCCTTCCACCGCAGGTCACACCGCAGTTCCTGCACCGTCTCGAAGTCCGACAACCCGTGCAGGGCCTGCAGCGTGATCGCCGCGGCCAGGATCTGCGGCGGCATGCTCGGCCGCCCGTTCGCCGACGGGTACATGTCCGCGAACATCTCCGCCGGGAACAGCGCACCACGGTGCTCGGCCAGAAACGCGAACACACTCCCCGCCGGGATCAACTCCCGGCACATCTCCCACACATCCGGCCCGACCGTCTCCCCGGCCCATTCCCCCATCACCACGAAAACGAGTCTGGCCCCGCCGCTCCCACGACGGGGCCAGAACCCCAAGATCTTCATGAGCCTTCTAGGGCGAGTTCCGAAAGTAGCGGGCCCCGCCCGAAGGACGGGGCCCGCGGCGTCCGGTGCGGCGCAGCGCAAGGCGGAGGGTCGTCCGCGTACCGGGCGTACGCGGACGATCCGACGACGCGGCGAGGTGCCGTACCCGGGGGCACCTCCCAGCCGCCAGGCCGGGGGAGTCGCGGGCCAGACGGGACTTTCGAAAACACGCCCCAAGGACGCCACGAGCACCGGCTCGGCCGGCTCTCGGCTACGCGGGAGGGGGCGCCGTCACCACGACGGCGCCCCCTTCCTCGTACGTCCCGTCAGACGACGTAGGCGTGGATGTCCTTGATCATCGCGAAGCCCAGTCCGTAGGCGCTCATGCCCCGGCCGTACGCCCCCACGTGCACCCCGGCCTCCGTGGTCCCGGCGAGGACCCAGCCGAACTCGGACTCCCGGTAGTGGAACGACGTCGGCACGCCGTCCACGGGCAGGGACAGGGTGGACCAGACAGGGCCGGTCAGGTCGTCGGCGAGCACCCACGCCGTCTCGGTCTGCTGCTCCAGCCAGTCGTCCCGCAGGGTGTGGTCCAGCTGGCCGGGCCAGGTGAACGACAGCAGGCCCACACCGGCCAGCCAGGCCGCGGACGAGACCGAGGTGGCCTCCAGCAGCCCGGTGCCGTCCGCGCTGCGCCGTACGGGGTTGGCGGCGACGGTCACCACGACCGCGAACCGTTCCTTGTCGTCGGTGGCCTCGTGCCGTACCGAGGGCTCGTCGCCGTGCCCGACCGACCCGTGTTCCACGGACCCGTCGGCGGCGGTGGCCACCTGCATCAGCCAGCGCGGGCCCGTGAAGGCCTCGTCGAGGCCGTACCACGGGAACGACGCCTGCTGGTAGCCGTCGACCGTGCCCCGGGCGTAGGGGAGCCGCACTCCGCCCTCCGCGGCGGGCGCCTGCGCGCCCACCCGACTCGTCGTCTCCATCTGCCCGGACGCCTCCTCGCTCTCGTCGGACCCGAGCGGCCCGCCCCCCACGGGCGTCCTTGCTCCCAAAAACGGTCCGCACAACAACTGGGCAGCATAGCCACCGCGGTCCGAAGCACAGCGAAACGCCCGGCGCATACGGCCTCTTGGACGTCGCAATACGGCCGCACGCGCGCCGAAGGGCGTATGGCCTGGGTCACGTTCCGGCCATGTGTGAGCACATCTGCGCGGGCGGTCGGCCGACCGCCCGCGGATGTCGTGGACGGCTCAGGTGGCGTCCGCGTCGAACGGCGGGCGCTCGTCCGGGCCCGGCTTCTCGGGCTTCTTCGTCATGTCGACGGCACCGCCGGCGGCCGGGGAGGACGTGCCGGACGACGACTCGGACTCACGGCCCTGCACCGCGTCCGTGACCTCGGCCATCTCCTGCTTCAGGTCGAAGCCGTTGCGGATCTCCTTGAGCCCCAGATCGTCGTTGTCCAGCTGCTTGCGGATGAACGTCTTGGGGTTGAGGTCCTCGAACTCGAAGTCCTTGAACTCGGGGCCCAGCTCGTTGCGGATGTCCTGCTTGGCGCTCTCCGAGAACTCCCGGATCTTCCGAATGGTGCGCGTGACGTCCTGGATCACCTTCGGGAGCTTGTCCGGACCGAACACGAGCACTGCGAGGACGACGAGCGTCAGCAGCTCGAGTGGTCCTATGTCATTGAACACCTGAAGCTCCTCGCGAGGTCCTCGGTCCGCGGCCCTCGGTGGTGGGGCGGGTCTTCCGTGGTCCGGGCCGGATCCACGGTACCCGGCGTGCACGCCGGATCGGTACCGCCCCGGCCTTCTCGACCGCGTGTACACGCCGGGTTTTCCGGGATGTTTGCCTTGTGCAGCCGTTTTCGTCCCTGTTCCGGCGCGGCTGATGTCAGCTGCCGCCCGCGGAACCGAGGACGAGCGTGATGCTGCGCTGTCCGCCGTCGCGGACCACGGTCAGCGCCAGACGGTCGCCGGGGCGGTGCGCGCGGGTCCTGACGATCAGTTCCTCCCCGGAGTGGACGCGCGCCCCGTCGACCTGGGTGATCACGTCGCCGGGCCTGACACCGGCCCGATCGCCGGGCCCTCCCTGGGTGACCGCGGGACCGCCGTCGGTGCCCTTGGCGGCGACACGGGCGCCGTCTCCGGCGAAGTTCATGTCGAGCGTCACGCCGATCACGGGGTGGGTGGCCCGGCCGGTGTTGATCAGCTCCTCCGCGACGCGCCGGGCCTGGTTCACGGGGATCGCGAAACCAAGCCCGATGGATCCCGCCTGGTCGCTCTGGTCGGTGCTGTCGTCGGCCGAACGGATCGCGGAGTTGATGCCGACGACCCGGCCCCGGGAGTCGAGGAGGGGGCCGCCGGAGTTGCCGGGGTTGATGGGGGCGTCGGTCTGCAGGGCGTCGACGTAGGACACATCGCTCCCGTCGCCCTTCTCGCCTCCGGCCGTGATGGGCCGTTCCTTGGCGCTGATGATCCCGGAGGTGACCGTGCCGGCGAGGTCGAAGGGGGCGCCGATGGCCACGACCGGATCGCCGACCTCGACGTTGTCGGAGTTGCCGAGGGGAAGAGGCGTCAGGCCCCGGACCCCGCCGACCTGGACGACGGCGAGGTCGTAGCCGGTGTCACGGCCGACGACGGTGCCCCTGGCGGTCTCGCCCCCGTTGAAGGTCACCGATATCTCGCCGTTCGCTCCCGCGGGCTGGACGACGTGGTTGTTGGTGAGGATGTGTCCGCGCGCGTCGAGGACGAACCCGGTGCCGGTGTCCTCGCTGCCGTCGCCCTTGACGTGCAGGGTGACGACGCTGGGCAGCGCACGGGCGGCGATCCCGGCGACGCTGTCCGGGGCGCGGACGGCGGGTTCCTTCCCGGCCTGCGGCAACCGGACGTCGCCCGCCAGGTCGCCGTCGCGCTCCAGGGCGACGCCGACGACACCGCCGACTCCTCCGGAGACCAGCGCGATGGCTACGGCCCCGAGGACGAGGGCTCTGCGCAGCCGCCTGCGCCGTGGCTCGGGGGCGGTGGCGACGGCCCCGTCCTGCCCGAAGGGCTGGGGCGCCCAGGGGTCGTAGTTCTGCCAGGGGGTGTATCCGGACGGGCCTGAGGCGGGGGGTGCGGAGGTGTCGCTTCCGGGCGCGGCCGGGAGCGGGGCGCCCGGCGCCGGTGGGGCGCTCTGGGGCGGGGGCGTTCCCTTCGTGAGGCTGGGGGGTGCCGCTGCCGGGTGCTGAACCGGCGGGGCGGGGGCCCAGGGGCCCGGTATGCCGTAGGGCGGGGTGTCGTAGGGGTCGGAGTCGGGGAAGGGCCGCGAGCGGCCGTCAGGGACGCCGTGCGCGTCGCCGTCCGCCCGGGGCACCGAGCCTTCGCCTTCGGAGTGGCCGTCAGGGACGCCGCGGTCGCCGTCCGCCCGGGGCACCGAGCCTTCGCCTTCGAAGGGACCTTCATGCTCGGCCGTCCCGGCGGACACCGCCCGGGGACGCTCAAGCTCGAAGTCCCCCTCGGCTCCCACGGACAGGAGTGTCGCGGGACGCTCCAGCTCGAAGTCGCCTTCGTCCCGGGCTCCTCCGGACGCCACCGCCGCCGGGCGCACCAGCTCGAAGTCCCCGTCCGACGGCCCGTTTCCCGGCGTGTGCGGGAGCCCCTGGGCCCCCGCGCCGTCCGGTACCTCAGGCGTCCGCTTCTCGGCGTCGCCCGCCGGGCCCGGCTTCCCCTCGCTCATGCTCTCCCCACACCCGGCCCCCGCCACGACGGCGCCGGCGGTCGCCGTTGAGACGTCGATGCCGCGCCCGGAACACTTCCGCGGCGCGGTCCACCACGGATTCAACCAGGTCCGCGGGCCGACGCGCAGTCGCTCGGGTCAGTGGGCGAGCGGCGAGGAGGCCGAGGGGGACGGGCCGGCGGACGTGGCCGGCACCGGAGCCCTGAGCAGCCCAGGAGTCATGATCCCGGGGGCCGCCGACCAGGAGGTCAGCGTGAGCGGCGTGGTCTCGGTGAGCGGGCGTATCAGCGGCGACATCGCGGCGGCTCCGGCCACCACGGGAGCCGTCAGGGCGCCGATCTCCGAGGCGTCCTGTGCATCCGGGGACGAGGCCCCGGGCAGCAGCGGGGCCGACGCGCTCATGGAGGCGACGAGTCCCTGGCTCTGCGTCCGCTGTCCGATCAGCGGCCCGACGGCCCGGCGTCGGCCCGCGTCGGGCGTCGTGCCGCCACCGCTGCCGGTGCCCGGTGAACGCATGGGGGTCACATTGCTTCCGGTGCCGGAACCGCGTGCCTCCGGGGTTGTGTCAGCCGGGACGCCCATCGACACCCCGCCGAGCGCGATCGCGGCCAGCGACACGGCGCCCGCGGCGGCGAATGCGAACCGCCGCCCGCGCGAGGACGCACGCTCGGTGTCCGGGCGTCCGACGTGATGGATCCGGAAGCCCCGGTCCCCGGGGAACGTCCGGTCACCGGAAGGGGCCAGCGCCGCATGGGGCCCCGCCGGCACATAGCCGAAGGGCTCACCCCTCACTCCGAAGACGCCGGTCGCCGGGGGCAGTCCGGCGGCCGACGATGGTCTTCTGCCGAAATCACCCCCGCCGAGCGGCGTGCCACCGCCGTCGACGTCACCTCCCGCGGACAGGCCCTGCAGACGGGCCAGGAAGCTCTCGGAGGGCGGCGGCGGGGCGGCCTCCGCGAAGACGTTCTTCAGCCGGCGCTGGGCGTCGGCCTCGGCCTTGCACTTCGCGCACGTGGCCAGATGGGCCAGTACGCGCTCGCGCGTGTCATGACCTAGTTCTCCGTCCACGAGGGCGGAGAGGCGGTCCCCAAGGTGCTGCTCTGCCGGTGTGGGGCGACGGGATCCACTCACGCGGTCGCGCCCCCTCCCCCCAGCGCGGGCACCCGGGCCACGAAGTTGCGCCGTTCGGCGCGGGCCTCGGGCGAACGGTGCGCCAGGGCCTTGCGCAGCTGCGAGCGACCGCGGTGGATACGGGACCGGACCGTGCCGAGCTTGACGCCCAGGGTCGCGGCGATCTCCTCGTAGGACAGTCCCTCGATGTCGCACAGGACGACGGCGGCGCGGAACTCGGGCGCGAGGGTGTCCAGCGCCTGCTGGACGTCCGCGTCGAAGTGCGCGTCGTTGAAGACCTGCTGCGGGGTGGGCTCCCGGCTGGCCAGCCGCTCGGCCGCGTCCTCGCCGAGCGCGTCGAAGCGGATGCGCTGCTTGCGGCGGACCATGTCCAGGAAGAGGTTCGTCGTGATGCGGTGCAGCCAGCCCTCGAACGTGCCGGGCGTGTAGGTCGACAGGGAACGGAAGACCCGGACGAAGACTTCCTGGGTCAGGTCCTCGGCGTCGTGCTGGTTTCCGGTCAGCCGGTAGGCCAGCCGGTAGACCCGGCCGCTGTGCATGCTGACGATCTCCTCCCAGGTGGGCGGAGTCCACGCCTGCGAGTCCGCGTCGGTGGCGAAGGTCGCGGTCTGCGCGGTGTCTGCAGCGTGGTGCGTGTCAGCGATGTCGGTCACGGATTTCGGCTCACCCGACGACCTGAGAAGGCGCCGAAGCACTCCTCTCCGATCCACAGGCGCAGCCGCACCTCCCCTGTCGGCTCTGGTGGTGTCCAGTGGAGCCCCTACCATAGCCACCTCGCCCGTTAGCTCCGGATAAGCGGTTTTACGAGAATTTGATGTGAGCTGATGCGCCTGCGTCAGCACTTGCTCGACGTCCAGATCCACCGGCCGTCCCCCGTCCCTCCCCCGCTGCCTTTCCCACCCTTCCAAACGTCTGGTCCCATCTGCGGGTTCCCGGGGCCAACGGATACAGTCACGCCCAGGCAATCACGGGGACAGGAGAGGGCCATTACCGGCAACCGGCAGACGAGCTGGGCGTTCGCCGACGCCTATGTCGCCGAGGACGAAGCGCTGCGCTGGGCCCGCGACCGGGCCCGCGACGCAGGGCTGCGCTCGGTGTCGCCCGGCACGGGCGCCGCGTTGCGGTTGCTCGCCGCCACCGTGGACGCGAAGGCGGTGGCGGAGATCGGTACCGGGTGCGGTGTCTCAGGGATCCATCTGCTGCACGGCATGCGGCCGGACGGCGTACTGACCACGGTGGACCCGGAGCCGGAGCACCAGCAGTTCGCCCGCCAGGCGTTCCGCGCCTGCGGCTTCGCCAGCAACCGCGCCCGGTTCATCCCGGGCCGCGCCCTGGACGTGCTGCCCCGGCTCGCGGACGCCGGCTATGACCTCGTCTTCTGCGACGGCGACCGGCTGGAGGTGCTCGACTACCTCGCTGAATCGTTGCGCCTGCTGCGGCCCGGCGGTCTCGTCGTCTTCGAGGGCGCCTTCGCCCACGGCCGCACGGTGGACTCGGGGCCGCAGCCCACCGAGGTCGTGCGCCTGCGGGAACTGCTGCGCACGGTCCGCGAGACCCCGGAGCTGGTGCCCTCACTGCTCCCGGTGGGTGACGGACTGCTGTGCGCGGTCAAGCGCTGAGCGGGCCGGACGGACCGAAGGGCGCGCCGAGGGCGAGCCGGGCCGAAAAGCAGACCCCGGCACCGCGTACGATGCCGGGGAAGCCGAGAGTTCGGGGCCGCTTGCGCGTCAGCCGACGACCTTCTTGAGGGCGTCGCCGAGCGCGTCGGCCTCGTCAGGGGTCAGCTCGACGACGAGCCGACCGCCGCCTTCGAGCGGAACGCGCATGACGATGCCCCGCCCCTCCTTGGTCACCTCGAGCGGGCCGTCGCCCGTCCGCGGCTTCATGGCCGCCATGCTCGTTCCCCTTCCTGAAACCAGCTCATCGTCAGCCGACAGCCCTTGAAGGGCACGCGACCCCTCGGGGGACACGCGGCACCGGCATCGAACACATTGCTTCCAAGCCATTATCCCGCATCTCAGGACCCGATGACCAACATCAGTCGGCATCGCTTGAGCAACACGCCCGACCAAAACCACTCAATTCGGCGATGCGGCTGTGATACTGCACCACCGCACGGAGATTCGCCGCCCGGAGGCGGGCGGGCATTATTTGACGCAGGTCACACGTCCGGTCCGGGCCGCGACCGGTGATCTCCGCCATGCTGTCCCTCGGACACAGGACGTACCGACCGGTACGACGGACCGTGACACCGGAGGACCACCATGGCCGACACCGTGCTCTACGAGGTGAGCGACGGACTCGCGACGATCACGCTGAACCGTCCCGAGGCGATGAACGCGATGAACATCGAAGCCAAGGTCGCCCTGCGGGACGCGGCGCAAGAGGCGGCGGCCGACGGGGCCGTACGGGCGATCCTGCTCACCGCGGCCGGGGAGCGGGCGTTCTGCGTGGGCCAGGATCTCAAGGAGCACATCGGTCTGCTCCAGAAGCAGGACGCGGGCTCGGACGCCGGGGTGATGAGCACCGTGCACGAGCACTACAACCCCATCGTGCGCGCGCTCACGGGAGCGGCGAAGCCGGTGGTCGCGGCCGTGAACGGGGTCGCGGCCGGGGCGGGCTTCGGCTTCGCGCTCGCCGCGGACTACCGCATCGTCGCGGACACGGCGGCCTTCAACACCTCCTTCGCGGGTGTCGCGCTCACCGCGGACTCCGGGACGTCCTGGACCCTGCAGCGGGCCGTCGGCACCTCGCGCGCCTCCGACCTGCTGCTCTTCCCGCGCAGCATCAGCGCCCAGCAGGCGTTCGAGTGGGGCATCGCGAACCGGCTGGTCCCGCAGTCCGAGCTGCGCGCCGAGGCGGAGAAGACCGCGCGTGAGCTGGCCGAGGGGCCGACGCTGGCGTACGCCGCGCTGAAGGAGTCCCTCGCCTACGGGCTCTCCCACTCCCTGGACGAGGCCCTGGAGAAGGAGGACGAGCTCCAGGCGCGCGCGGGAGCCTCGCAGGACCACAGGATCGCGGTGCAGGCGTTCGTGAACAAGGAGAAGCCCGTCTACCTGGGCCGCTGAGGCCGTCCGGCCCCTGACCGAGGACACGCGCGGGCCACCCGCGACCGACGGGCGCCCGCGCGTTCTCCCCCGTCGGCAGGCACCCCGCACGGCGCCCCGGTCAGTCGCCCCGGGCCGCGCAGTCCGTCAGATGGTCGTCGACCAGGCCGCACGCCTGCATCAGCGCGTACGCCGTCGTCGGGCCGACGAAGCGGATGCCGCGCTTGCGCAGCGCCTTGGACAGGGCCGTCGACTCGGCGGTGACCGCCGGGACGTCGTCGAGGGTCCTGGGGGCCGGGCGGGAGTCGGGGGCGTACGACCAGATCAGCTCGTCCAGCTCGCCGGGGGCCCACTCGGCGAGCAGGCGCGCGTTGGCGAGCGTCGCCTCGATCTTGGCGCGATTACGGATGATGCCGGCGTCGGCGAGCAGGCGCTCCTGGTCGGTCTCGGTGAAGGCCGCCACCTTGATGATCCTGAAGTCGGCGAAGGCGGCCCGGAAGCCCTCCCGGCGCCGCAGGATCGTGATCCACGACAGGCCCGACTGGAAGGCTTCGAGGCTCAACCGCTCGTACAGCGCGTCGTCGCCGTGGACCGGGCGGCCCCACTCCTCGTCGTGGTAGGCCACATAGTCCTCGGTGGACAGGGCCCAGGGGCAGCGCAGCACGCCGTCGGGCCCCGCCACGGCCGCGCGGCTCACTGCTGGTCTCCCTCGGCAGGCCGGTCGAGTCCGTGGCCGGCCGCGCGGGCCCCGGCGAGCGCGGACTCCAGGTCGGCGATGCGGGCGTCCCGCTCGGCGATCTCGGCGCCGAGCCGGCCGAGCGCGTCGTCCACCTCCGCCATGCGGTACCCGCGGACGGCGAGCGGGAAGCGCAGGGCGTCCACGTCCGTGCGGCTCACCGGGCGGTCCGGCGGCAGAGGGTCGTCGAACCGGTCGGGCGCCGCCTCGGGCAGCGGAGTGCTCTCGCCGCCGCCCACCACGGCGAGCGTCACCGCGGCGACCACCACGGCGAGCGCGACGACCAGGAACAAGAACATGAGCATCACTGAGGTCCCCACGCTCGGTGCCGGCGCCGAGTGCGCCGGAACGGAAGTGCAGCTGTCGAATGTCTCCGGGTCCGATCGTGCCATGCGACGCTGACAATTAGGGTCGCAGGCGGCCGATGAACAGGACGTACCGGGAGAGGTCACAGCGGATGCTCAGGCTGGGCAGGCGGGAATTCGGCGCACACGAGCCGGTGATCATGGCGATCGTGAACCGGACCCCGGACTCCTTCTACGACCAGGGGGCCACGTTCCGCGACGAGCCCGCCCTCGCGCGCGTGGAACAGGCCGTGGCGGAAGGTGCCGCGATCATCGACGTCGGCGGGGTCAAGGCCGGGCCGGGCGCAGAGGTCACGGCCGAGGAGGAGGCCCGGCGCACGGTCGGCTTCGTCGCCGAGGTGCGGCGCCGCTTCCCCGATGTGGTGATCAGCGTGGACACCTGGCGGCACGAGGTCGGCGAGGCGGTGTGCGAGGCGGGCGCGGATCTGCTGAACGACGCCTGGGGCGGGGTGGATCCCCGGCTCGCGGAGGTCGCCGCCCGCCACCGGGTGGGACTGGTGTGCACGCACGCGGGCGGTGCGCAGCCGCGGACCCGTCCGCACCGGGTGACGTACGAGGACGTCATGGCGGACATCCTGAAGGTGACGCTGGAGCTCGCCGAGCGGGCGGTGGCCCTGGGGGTGCCCCGTGAGTCGGTGCTGATCGATCCGGGGCACGACTTCGGCAAGAGCACCCGGCACAGCCTGGAGGCGACGCGCCGGCTGGACGAGATGGTCGCCACGGGCTGGCCGGTGCTGGTGTCGCTGTCCAACAAGGACTTCGTGGGCGAGACCCTGGACCGGCCGGTGAAGGAACGGGTCCTCGGCACCCTGGCGACCACGGCGGTTTCGGCGTGGCTGGGTGCGCAGGTGTACCGGGTGCACGAGGTGGCGGAGACCCGGCAGGTGCTGGACATGGTGGCGTCGATCGCCGGACACCGCCCGCCCGCGGTGGCACGCCGCGGACTGGCCTAGCCGCCCCGGCCCGACGGGACGGTGCGGCGCCCGGTCACCGAGCGCCGCACCCCGCAGGACCGGTGTCTAGCGGGCCGCCTCCTTGGAGACCAGCGCGACGGCCTCCTCCACGTCGTCCGTCAGATGGAACAGCAGAAGGTCCTTCTCGGTGGCCTTGCCCTGGGCGACCAGGGTGTGCTTCAGCCAGTCCACCAGGCCGCCCCAGTACGACGTGCCGTAGAGGACGATCGGGAAGCGGGTCACCTTCTGGGTCTGGACCAGGGTGAGGGCCTCGAAGAACTCGTCCAGGGTGCCGAGGCCGCCGGGCAGGACCACGAAGCCCTGCGCGTACTTCACGAACATCATCTTCCGGACGAAGAAGTAGCGGAAGTTCAGGCCGATGTCGACGTACGGGTTCAGCCCCTGCTCGAACGGCAGCTCGATGCCGAGGCCGACCGAGATCCCCTTCGCCTCGCACGCGCCCTTGTTCGCCGCCTCCATCGCGCCCGGGCCGCCGCCCGTGATCACCGCCCAGCCGGCCTCCACCAGGCCGCGCCCGAGCCGCACGCCCGCCTCGTACTCCGGCGAGTCCACCGGCGTCCGCGCGGAGCCGAACACACTGATGGCGGGAGGGAGTTCGGCCAGGGTGCCGAAACCCTCGATGAACTCCGACTGGATGCGCAGCACACGCCACGGGTCCGTGTGGACCCAGTCCGAAGGGCCGCCCGCGTCCAGCAGCCGCTGGTCCGTGGTGCTCTTCGTGACCTGCTCCCGCCTGCGCAGCACGGGACCGAGCCGCTGCTCGTCCGGCGGCACCTTCTTGCCCTGGGGGTTGCCAGTGGGCATCTGCGCTCCCTCCGCATCGGGGCCTTTCCCGTCCCGGTCTCCCCGCGGCTCGGACGGGCCCGGAGCCGGGGGAGACCGGGAGGTCGGGGAAGGTCGTTCCACCCCAGCGTAGATCCACGCAGGTTACGGAAGGGGGACGTGTGCATGTCCGCCATGGGCCGCGGCGCCGCACGGGCCCGGTCAGGAGGTCAGCCAGGCCCGCAGCCGCTCCTCCCCGGCGAGGATCTTGCTGATTTCGACGCGTTCGTCCCGCTTGTGCGCAAGGTGCGGATTGCCCGGGCCGTAGTTGACCGCCGGGATGCCGAGCGCACTGAAACGGGACACGTCCGTCCAGCCGTACTTGGGCTGAGGGGTGCCGCCGACCGCCTCGATGAACGCCGCGGCGGCCGGGTGGGAGAGGCCCGGGAGCGCGCCGCCGCTGTGGTCGGTCACGACGAACTCGGCCACCCCGCAGTCCGCGAACACCTCGCGGACGTGCGCGATCGCCTCCTCCTCGCTGCGGTCCGGCGCATAGCGGAAGTTGACCGTGACCACGCACTCGTCCGGGATCACGTTCCCGGCCACGCCGCCCGAGATGCCCACCGCGTTCAGGCCCTCGCGGTACTCCAGGCCGTCGATCACCGGGTAGCGCGGCTCGTACGCGGCCAGCCGGGCCAGGATCGGGGCCGCCGAGTGGATCGCGTTGGAGCCCATCCAGCCGCGTGCCGAGTGCGCGCGCTCGCCCTTGGTCCTCAGCTGGACCCGCAGCGTGCCCTGGCAGCCGCCCTCGACCTGCCCGTCGGAGGGCTCCAGCAGCACGGCGAAGTCACCCTCCAGCCATTCCGGATGGGTCTCGGACACATGCTTCAGACCGTTCAGGTGTGCCTCGACCTCTTCGTTGTCGTAGAAGACGAACGTGAGGTCCCGGTTGGGCTCGGGGACGGTCGCCGCGATGCGCAGCTGGACCGCGACGCCCGACTTCATGTCGCAGGTGCCGCAGCCCCACAGCACGCCGTTCTCGTCCAGGCGGGAGGGGACGTTGTCGGCGATGGGGACCGTGTCGATGTGGCCCGCCAGGACGACCCGCTCCGGGCGCCCCAGCCGGGTCCGGGCCACCACGTTGTTGCCGTACCGGTCGACCGTCAGATGCGGCAACGAGCGCAGTGCCGCCTCGATGGCGTCCGCGAGGGACTTCTCGGTTCCGCTCTCGGAGCGGAAGTCGACGAGCCGCGCGGTGAGCTGAGCGGCGTCCAACGTGAGGTCAAGCGGGGTATCGGCCATGTGACCGACCCTATAGCGCGCACCGGCGCCCCCGGTTGTCCACAACCCCGGGCAGGGCTCATGAACACCTCCAGTACCTTGTACGCGTGTCAGAGCCGTCCCCCAAACCCAAGCGTCGTGGCCGCCTTCTCCGTCTCGGGGCGGCCCTCGTGGTCCTGTTCTCCGTCGCGGGCTACCTCGCCGTCCAGTACCTCACGGGCCCGGCAGCACCCAGCTGCAAGGTGATCTCCGGCAAGGCCGACGGGGCGTCGTACTCGTTCACCCCCGAGCAGGCGGTCAACGCGGCGACGATCTCCGCCGTGGGCACCACGCGCGGCCTGCCCGAGCGCGCGGTGACCATCGCGATCGCGACCGCACTCCAGGAGTCGGGCCTGCGCAACATCCAGCACGGCGACCGGGATTCGCTCGGTCTGTTCCAGCAGCGCCCGTCGCAGGGCTGGGGCACCCAGAAGCAGATCATGGACCCGACGTACGCGGCGACCATGTTCTACGACCACCTGGCCAAGGTGCCGGACTACACCCGGCTGCCGCTGACCGTCGCCGCGCAGCGCGTGCAGCGCAGCGGCTATCCCGAGGCGTACGCGAAGCACGAGCCGGACGCCACGCTGCTCGCCGCCGCGCTGACCGGTCGGTCGGCGGCCACCCTGACCTGTCAGGGGCGCCCGGCCCCGGCGACCACCGGCGGCGCCGACGCGGTACGGGCCGCACTGGTGCGGGACTTCGGGCGTGATGTGCTCCAGACGGCCGGCGCGGAGGTGGTCACCGGGAGCTCGTCCTCGTCCCCCACGGACACCGGCCCGGCCGCGGACACCTCGACGGCCACGTCCACCGACCCGTCCACGGCGGCGCCGTCCACCGAGTCCGACGCCCTGACGATCCCGGTGCCACGGAAGTCCACCGCCTCGGGCACCGCCCGGCAGCGCGGCTGGGAACTGGCCCACTGGGCCGTGGCCAACTCGTCGGCGCTGCACATCGCGCGCGTCTCCTTCGAGGGCCGGGAGTGGTCGCGCGGCGGCTTCGCGAGCGAGTGGCGGACGACCACCGGCGGCTCGGCCGCCCATGCCTCGGTCGGCCAAGTCCGCATCGTCACCGGGGAGTAGACCGGCCGACCGTACGAGTCCTCACCCCTCCGGGTCATACGCGGCGCGCCTCGTCGACGGGGCGCGCCGCTTCTCGTCCCGGCACCGCCCATAGTGCCGAACTCCTTGGAAACACAGGGCAGTAAGGATTCAGCAGGCCGTCAACCCGATTGCCGTTTGCCCGATTTCCTCCCCACCCGATAATGCGACGCATTACCAACTCTTTGCGCCTGCGCACCGCAACCTTCGGCGGTTTCGAGCGGTAGTCACTGCGTCCGAGCCCGGAACGATCAACTTCCGGGTGCGGTCGGACACTTCACCGTTCTCTTCCGTCTAAGGAGCATCATGTCCCTCCCCCTGACCCGCAGGATCGCCCGTGCCGCGCTGCTCATCGCAGCGGGAGCGGCGCCCGTGGTCGGTGCGGCCGGCTCCGCCAGCGCGGCGACGGCCGGCCTGCCGGCCACCCCCGACCTCGGTGGGCTGACCGCCCTGGACCACGCGCAGGTCGGTCCCACCCTCGACGGTGCGACCCAGAAGGTCGACGGAGCGGCCCAGAAGGTGACCGGGCTCGCGGGCGACGCCGGCGGCCAGGTGGTCACGACCGGCGGCCAGGCGGTCAAGAAGGCGGTGCCGACGGCGGCCGGGACCGTGGGTGCGGCCGGGAAGAAGGCCGCGCCGGTCGCGCAGAAGGTCGCCGGGGACGCGGCCGGTCAGGCCGGCGGGCTGCTCGGCGAGACCGCCCGGAGCGGGCTGCCGGGGCAGCCGCTTCCGATGCAGGGGCTGCCGCTGCACGGCTGAGCCTCGGCCCAGTACGCCGGAGGGGTCCAGGGAGCAGCTCCCTGGACCCCTCCGCGCATGTGGTCACGCAAGCCCGGCGCTCACGCCAGCCGCCGCACCGCCGCCTCGATCCGTTCGTCCGTCGCCGTCAGGGCGACCCGCACGAACTTCTCGCCCGCCGGGCCGTAGAAGTCGCCCGGCGCGACCAGGATGCCCAGACCGGCCAGGTGCGAGACCGTCTCCCAGCAGGACTCGTCCCGGGTCGCCCACAGATACAGGCTCGCCTCGCTGTGCTCGATCCGGAACCCGTGCCCGAGCAGGGCCTCGCGCAGCGCCGTGCGCCGGGCCGCGTAGCGCTCGCGCTGCTCGTGGACGTGGGTGTCGTCGCCCAGCGCCGCCACCACCGCCGCCTGCGTCGGCGCGGAGGTCATCATGCCGCCGTGCTTGCGGATCTCCAGGAGCGGGCCGAGGACCGCCGGGTCGCCCGCGAGGAAGGCCGCCCGGTAGCCCGCCAGGTTCGACCGCTTCGACAGCGAGTGGACGGCGACGATGCCCTCGTACGAGCCGCCGCACACGTCCGGGTGGAGCACCGAGACGGGGTCGGCCTCCCAGCCCAGCTCCAGATAGCACTCGTCGGAGAAGAGCAGGACGCCGTGTTCCCGCGCCCAGGCGACGATCCGGGTCAGCTCCTCCTTGCCCAGCACCTTGCCCGTGGGGTTGGACGGGGAGTTCAGCCACAGGAGCTTCAGGTTCGCCGGGTCCAGCTCGGTCGGGTCGTCGTAGACCACGTGCTCCGCGCGGGCCAGGCGGGCGCCGACCTCGTAGGTCGGGTAGGCCAGGCGGGGGTGGGCGACCGTGTCGCCGGGGCCGAGGCCCAGCTGGGTCGGGAGCCAGGCGACCAGTTCCTTGGAACCGACGACGGGCAGGACGTGCCGGTGGGTCACCCCGCGGGCGCCGAGCCGGCGCTCCACCCAGCCCGTGATCGCGTCGCGCAGCTCGGGCGTGCCCCACACGGTCGGATATCCCGGGGAGTCCGCCGCCGCGACGAGCGCTTTCTGGATCAGCTCGGGGACCGGGTCGACGGGGGTGCCGACAGACAGGTCGACGATCCCTCCCGGGTGCGCGGCGGCCGTCTTCTTGTACGGCTCGAGCTTGTCCCAGGGGAAGGTCGGAAGGCGGTCGGTGACTGCGGACAACGGGATCGGCTCACTTTCTGGACGACGGGCGCCCACTACGAGCGTAGGGGCACCAAACGCCTCGGTCCCGTGCGGCGCCGGTGAGCGCCGTACGGGACCGAGACGGCACGGTCGTGCTGTCGCTTACTGGTTCATCGGGGGCAGCGCCGCGATGAAGGGGTGGTCGCGCTCGATCAGCCCCAGCTTGCTGGCGCCACCGGGCGAGCCGAGCTCGTCGAAGAACTCGACGTTCGCCTTGTAGTAGTCCTTCCACTCCTCGGGAGTGTCATCCTCGTAGAAGATGGCCTCGACCGGGCAGACCGGCTCGCAGGCTCCGCAGTCGACGCATTCGTCCGGGTGGATGTACAAGGACCGCTGGCCCTCGTAGATGCAGTCGACCGGGCACTCCTCGATGCACGCCTTGTCCTTGACGTCGACACAAGGCTCTGCGATGACGTAGGTCACGCTGTCGTTCCTCCTCGGTAGGGCGCTGGCGGGCCTCCGCAGGCTCCGCCGCCTGGCGCGCGGGAGCGCGGCGTCGTCGATGCCCGCCCCTAGTATCTCCGTTCCTGGGCATGATCCGAACAGGAGGGGTGAACTGACCTGTGGAAATCTCTGCGGGCGGACGTCTGGAGGTCCGAATCACCACTGCTGACGTGGGAAAACGCGTCTCAGTACGGCGGTGGAGCGAACATGCCGCCGAGGGTGAGAGGTTCACCGACACGGTCGGGGTTCTCACATCATGGGACAACGGTGTGCTAAGGATCACCCGCCGTGACGGCGAGCAGGTCCGAATCGAGGAATCCGCGCTGGTCGCAGGCAAGGTGGTGCCCGCGGCACCCGCCCGTCGGCGGGGTCCCGCCGCGTCCTGGCAGGAGCTGGCGCGGATCTCCGCCCGGGGCTGGCAGCCGGTGGAGCGGGAGCGGCTCGGCGAGTGGGAGCTGCGCGCCGCGGCCGGGTTCACGCGCCGCGCCAACTCGGTGCTGCCGCTGGGCGACCCCGGGCTGCCGCTGGACGAGGCGCTGGCGGCCGTACGGCGCTGGTACGCGGCCCGTGGACTGCCCGCCTACGCACAGCTCGCGACCGGGGCCGAGGACGCCCAGGAACTGCTCTGCGCGGAGCTGGCGGCACGCGGCTGGACGCGGGAGGTGACCGCCGAGCTGTGGACGGCCGCGCTGGCGCCGGTCGCGGACCGTGAGACGTCCGGAGTCGAGCTGTCCCGGGCGCCCGACGAGGCGTGGCTGGCCCGCTACCGGCGCAAGGGGACGAGCGAGGTGGCCCTGAAGGTGCTCGGCGGCGGCCCCTCGGTGTGGTTCGCGACGGTGCCGGGCGAGCGGGGCGCTCCCCCGGCGGCCATCGGGCGCTGTGTGGTGGACGGCCGTTGGGCCGGTTTCGCGGCGGTCGAGGTCGATCCGGAGCAGCGCCGCCGGGGGCTCGCCACGGCCGTGATGGCCGCGCTGGCCCGGCAGGCCCTGGACGAGGGCGCCTCGGCGGCCTGGCTCCAGGTGGAGACCGACAACGCGCAGGCGCGGGCCCTGTACGCACGACTGGGCTTCGCGGCGCATCATGCGTATCACCACTACCGGGAGCCGGAGGACTCCCGCGGTCCGGGCGCGGGCGGCCCGTCGGGCGCCGGGACCGGGCCGGTGGCATGAGAGGTTTCGAGGCTGCCATGCAAGGTCCCTGTCCCCCGGACCCGGAGCGGGCCGCCGAGGTACGCCGGCGGTTCGGCGAGGAGGCGCGCGCCGCGCGGCCGGATCTCGTGGCCCTGTGCCTGCTCGTGGGCGCTGCCGCCGACGGGGGCCTGGACGAGGCCGGGCTCGACGCGGCGCAGATGGAGCTGGACCGGCTCGCCGGGCAGCTGCCGTTCGCACCGGGCGGGCCCCGGGCCTGGGCGCTGGCGCTGGCGGACCTGCTCGGCGGGCGCTACGGGTTCCACGGCTCGGCCGGTGACTACGAGCGGCTGGAGTCCTCGCTGCTGCACGAGGTGCTGCGCCGACGGCGGGGGCTGCCCATCCTGCTGTCGGTGGTGTGGATGGAGGTGGCCCGCAGGGCCGGGGCGCCGGTGTACGGGGTCGCGCTGCCGGGGCACTTCGTCGTGGGGTTCGGGCCGCAGGAGCAGCAGGTGCTGGCCGATCCCTTCGACGGGGGCCGGCTGCTGAGCGAGACCGACGCCGACCTGCTGGTGGTCGGCGCGACCGGGGCCTCGCTGGATCCCTCCATGCTGACGCCCGCGGATCCGCTCGACGTCGTGCTGCGGGTGCTGAACAACATCCGCGCCTGGGCCGCCTCCCGGCCGGAGCGGACCGATGTCGCCCTGTGGGCGGTCGAGCTGTCCCTGCTGCTGCCGTCGCATCCGGCGCGGCTGCGCTACGAGCGGGCCCAGCTCCTCGTCCAGCGCGGGGACTTTCTCCAGGGGGCCGCGGAGCTGGAGGGGTACGCCGATGTCGTGGCGGACGTGGACAAGACGGCCGCCGAGCGGGTACGGGGGCAGGCGCGGGCGGCCCGGGCCCTGCTCAACTGAGCTGAGCGCCCGCTACAGCCAGCCCTTCTCCCGGGCGATCCGGACGGCCTCCGCCCTGTTGCGGACCGCCAGTTTCTGTATCGCCGTGGAGAGGTAGTTGCGGACCGTGCCCTGGGACAGATGCAGGGCCGCGGCCAGCTCCGCGTTGGTCGAGCCGTCGGCCGCCGCGCGCAGGACCTCGCGCTCGCGGTCGGTCAGCGGGTTGGCGCCGTCGGCCAGGGCGGCCGCCGCCAGCGTGGGGTCGATGACACGCTCCCCGGCCAGCACCTTGCGCACCGCCTCGGCCAGTTGGGCCGCGGGGGCGTCCTTCACCAGGAAGGCGTCGGCGCCCGCCTCCATCGCGGACCGCAGATAGCCGGGGCGCCCGAAGGTCGTCAGGACGACCACCTTGAGGTCCGGCAGCTCCCGCCGCAGGACCGCCGCCGCCTCGATCCCGGTGGCGCCCGGCATCTCGATGTCCAGCAGCGCGACGTCCACCCCGTGGGCGTGGGCCGCCGCGGCCACCTCGTCGCCGCGGGCGACCTGGACGACGACCTCCATGTCCTCTTCCAGGCCGAGCAGGGCGGCCAGCGCCTCGCGGACCATCGACTGGTCCTCGGCGAGCAGGACCTTGATCGTGCGGCTCATGCCCCGGATCCTACGTTCCCCGCGGCGGGGGCGGGGACCCGTGCGACCAGCCGGAACCCGTGCTTCTCGCGGCCTGCCCGGAGGGTGCCGCCGATCTTCTCCAGGCGCTCGGTCAGGCCCGTCAGACCGTTGCCCGGACCGTTTCCGGAGCCGCCCGAGCCGTCGTCCTCGACGGACAGCTCCAGCATCGGCCCGTCCAGGGTCTGCCGGCGGAGCACCTCCACCGTGCAGCGGGAGGCGCCGCTGTGCCGGACGACATTGGTGACCGCCTCGCGCAGCGCCCAGGCCAGGGCGGACTCGCTCTCCTCGGGGACGCCGGTGAGGTCGGTCTCCGCGGGGACGTCCGCGACGACCGTGGCCGCCATGAGGGCGACCTGCGCACCGGCGAGTTCGGCGGCCAGGCGCGGGCGGCGGTAGCCGGTGACCGCCTCGCGCACGTCGACGAGGGCCTGTCGGCTGACCTGCTCGATGTCGGCGACCTGCTGGGCGGCCTTGTCCGGATGGTCGGGGAGCATTCGGCCCGCCAGCTCGCTCTTCAGCGTGATCAAGGAGAGGGAGTGGCCGAGCAGGTCGTGCAGGTCGCGGGCCAGCCGCAGCCGCTCCTCATTGGCCGCGAGCTGGGCGACGGTGGCCCGGGCCTTGCGCAACTCGATGGTCGTACGGACCAGTTGGACGACTCCGGTCATCGCGAAGCCGATGAGCAGGACCAGGATCACCAGGTTCTGGGCCTCCTGCTCGCCGACGCGCAGTCCGACGAGGAGCATCAGCGCGGCCGTCCCCGGGATCGCCCAGTAGGCCGCCCGCAGCGGGAGGGTCGCCCCGCAGGCCACGGAGACATAGCAGTAGAGGCCGAGCCAGGCGGAGCCGAGTGTGAGGCACTGCAGGGTCGCGAGCAGGCCGAGGAAGACGACCAGAACGACCACGAGCCGCCGGGGCAGCGGTGTGCCCATGTTCCGGAAGACCAGTGTCAGATAGGCCCCGACGAAGACCGCCAGGCCCAGCCAGCCGCCCACGGTGCCCGCGACGCTGTGGCTCCCGGAGGCCAGGTCGTGGATCGGCGCGCTGAGGAAGACGAGCCAGACGCCGATCCACAGCAGCTTGCGCAGGAGCACATCACGTCCGGTGCGGGGCGGCTGTCCCAGGGGGATCATCCGCTCCGCACGAACGCTCTCCGCCCGCGGTTCCTCGGTCATCGTGCTCACGCCTTCAGCGTGTCCTTCCGGTACAGCCAGGCCGCGCCGCCCGCGAACAGGAGGAAGAAGGCGACGAGGATGGCGATGTCCTTGGTGTGCGGGGCGTGACTCTGTTCGATGGCCTGCCCCAGTGCAGCGTACGCGTGGGTGGGCAGCCACTTGGCGATGTCCTGCAACCAGGTGGGGAAGACCGCCGACGGCCACCACAGGCCGCCCAGGATCGACAGGCCGAAGTAGGTGATCATGGTGATCGGGCGGACCGCGTCCCCGCTGGCGAGGTAGCCGATGGCGACGCCGAGCGCGGCGAAGACCAGGCTGCCGGCCCAGATCGCACCGGTGAGGGCGACCCACTGCCAGGCGTCGAGGCGGACGTGCTTCAGAGCGGCGGCGACCGCGAAGACGACGACGATGGACGGCAGGCTGACGACGGCGGCGCTGGCCGTCTTGGCCAGGACGTATCCGCGTCCTGGCAGGCTGGTCAGCCGCAGCTGCCGCACCCAGCCGTTCTCGCGCTCCTTGGCGATGCGCTCGCTGTTGCCCATGAGCACGGCGGTCAGGGCCCCGAAGGAGGCCATGGAGACCATCATGTACGTCGGCACGGTCAGCCCGCTGCCGGGGATCTTGGTGTCGGGGCCGCCGGAGGTGCTGGAGATGAGCAGGAACAGGGCCGCGGGGTAGAGCACCGAGAAGAAGAGGAACTTGCGGTTGCGCAGCGCGCGGGTCAGTTCCAGCTTGATCAGGGAGTTCACGACTGCTTGGCCTCCTCGGCCTCGGTGATGGCGACGAACGCCTGCTCGAGTCCGAGCCCGGCGACTTCGAGGTTGCGGGGGAAGACACCGAGGCCGTACAGGGCGTGGACGGTGGCGTCGGCGTCCGTGGACTGGATCCGGACGGTCTGCCCGGAGCCGCTGGAGGACAGGGTGAGCGAGGTCAGGCACGGCAGCGCGCGCAGCGACGCCTCCTCGACCGGTGCCTGGAGGTCGAAGGAGACCCGGCGGGCACCGGCCTTCGCCTTGATCTCGGCGGCGGTGCCGTCGGCGAGCAGCCGTCCGCGGTGCAGCACGAGCACCCGGTCCGCTATCGCGTCGGCCTCTTCCAGGTAGTGCGTGGCGAACAGGACCGCACGGCCCTGGTCGGCCTGCTCGCGCATGGTGGCCCAGAAGGCCTGACGGGCGGAGACGTCCATGCCGGTGGTGGGCTCGTCGAGCACGATCAGGTCGTTGGCCCCGGCGGTGGCGAGGGCGAAGCGGACGCGCTGGGCCTGGCCGCCGGAGAGCTTGTTGACCTTGCGGTCGGCGATCTGGTCGATGCCCGCGCGGGCCAGCACGTCGGTGACCTTGTACGGCTTCGGGTGCAGCGCGCAGGCGAGCTTGACCGTCTCGGCGACCGTGACCTCGTCCATCAGCCCGCCGCTCTGCAGCATGGCGCCCACCCGTCCGGCCACGATGGCCTCGCGGGGGCTGGTCCCGAACACCCGCACCGAGCCGCTGTCCGGGTGCTTGAGCCCGAGGAGCAGGTCAAGGGCGGTGGACTTGCCCGCGCCGTTCGGCCCGAGGAGGGCCACCGTCTCCCCCGGGTGCAGCCGGAGCGTCAGCCCGTCCACGGCCCGGACCTGCCCGTAGGCCTTGGTCACCTGGTCGAACCCGACCACCGATTCGGTGGCCGCCACTGTCGTCGTCATGCATTCATCGTGGCTGTGCGGGGTTGGCCCCGGGCAGTGCCAGGTGTCGCCGGTACCGCATGACAGATGTCATGCCGGCGGGACGACACGAGGGGGCGCCCGGTCAGAACCGGGCGCCCCCTCGTACACGGCTGCCACGGCCGCCTGGTGGCCGTCGGCTAGCTGGGGTTGGTATCGATCGTCGCGACGCGCGCCGCGGTGGTCTTGCCGAGCAGCGCCGGCCGCAGGGCGCCGATCACGTCCTCCACGGTGACCGGCGTCTTCTTGCCGGTGCCGCGGGAGATGAGGACGCCGTCGAAGGCGTGGCCGTACAGGTCCTGCAGGGCCGTCTTGTCGTAGGCCTCGACGAGCTTGCCGTTGATGGCCTTCACCCCGAGGAACTTCCACAGCGACTTCTGCGGGCTGAACGCGATGGCGTGGGTCGCGTCAGCGCGCACCAACACGTTGGCGGACATCGCGGGCTCGGCGAACGCCTTCATCATTCGGTCGACCTCGGCGTTGGGGACCGTGGGCTGCCGGTTGGTCGTGGGCACCCGCACCGGCGTACTGGTGTTCGTCTCCACCTGGGTGCGGTAGGCCTGCACGACGGCCTGGGTCGAACCGGCGACGTCGATGCCCTTGCCCGCCTTGCCGTACACGGCGACGGCCTTGCCGGACTCGAACTTGATCGAGCCCTCGGTCATCGAGCCGGCGCCGCCCGCGGCGTTCTCCAGCGCGGCCTGGAGCTTCTCCTCGTCGACGGGCATCACGGGTTCGATGACACGCTGCTGCCCGAAGAGGGAGCCGATCACCGACACCGGGTTGTAGTCGCTCCCCGCGGCGGCGGCGACGGTGGCCTTGCTGTCGAGCTGAAGGCCCGCCTGGTCGGGCCGCAGGGCGACCGTCTTGCCGTCGACCGACAGTTGCAGCGGCTTGTTCATACGGCTGCCCAGCGCGGAGTCCAGCTTCTGGGTCGCCTCGTCACGGGTGCCGCCGCCGATGTCGACGCCGAGCACGGTGGTGCCCTTGGGCACGTCGGAGTGGTTCATCAACAGCCCGGCGCCATAAGCGACACCGGCGACGACGACCAGACCGCCGACCAGCAGCACCAGCTTGCTGCGGCCCTTCTTCTTGGCCGGCTTCGCCGCGGCGGTGTTCTGCGTCTTGGGCGGGTCGGGCAGCTTCGGGGGCGTGTGCGACACCGATCCGTCGGAGGGGGTGCCGTCGTCGAACGCGCCGATCCGGGCCCCGCCGGGCGGAATGACCGGGATGCCGCTGGTGAGGGTGTGTCCGGAGACGTTGTCGCCGGGGCCGCTGAAGCCGGGGAAGCCCGGTTCCGGGACCTGCTTCTGCGGGGTGAGGATCGCGGTGTCGTCGCTCAGCCCGCCGCCGGGACGGCCCTGACCGGCGGCTCCGGGCACACCGGGACCGAGCGGTCCGCCGGGCGTGCCCGGCATACCGGGTGCCAGCAGGCCCGGAATGCCGGGGCCGCCGGGATTCGGGCCGGAGGGGGCCGGAGGGATGACCGGTCCGGTGCCCGTGACGGGGCCGCCGGTGGGTCCGGAGGGGCCGGCACTGCCCGGCTCGGTGAAGTACGGCAGGTCGTCGCGGCGGGGTTCGCGGGCCGCGTCGGGATCGATGACCGGGAACGAGGCCGTGCTGGCCGCGACCGCGTCCGACACGTCGAAGGAGCCGGTGCCGCCGCCGTGGCCCGGCGCGACAGGGCCGGCACCGGTGGCGCTCGGAAGCCCCTTGCCGTTCGTGGCGCCGGGGCGTGCACCGAACATGCCCGCCCCGCCCGTGGCCGCTCCGGGGCGTGCGCCGGGGGCGCTCGGTGCACCGGAAGCGTCAGGGCGCGGACCACTGATGCCGTTCGCGCCGGGAGCACCCGGCCGTGCACCGCCCGCGCCGGGGGCGGTCGGCGCACCCGAGGCGCCGTTCATGCCCTGCGCGCCGGTACCGGACGCGCTGGGCGGGCCCTGTATGCCGGAGACTCCGGGCAGACCCGCGCCATTGGTGGCGCCGCCGCCCTGCGGGCCCGGGCCCGCCGAGGACTTACGGGGCGCGAACCAGTCGCTCGCCGGCTTCTCCTCGGCCGGGGCGGAGGCCTCCGCCGGGCCGTCGAGGGCGCTGAGCGCACGCACGGTGGTCGTGGTCGTCGTCTCGGGGTCCGCACCCGCGTCGCGCGCGGTGTCGGCGTTCTCGGCGTCGGCGACGGGCTTGCGCACGACGACCGGCGGAATGGGCCGCGATCCGGGGATGTTGATCCGGATACGGGTCGTCAGTGTGGTCTCGGTCTTGCGTTCCTCCGGCTGCGTGGCCGGACGGCTCGCGTCCGCGCCGTCCGAGGAAGCCATGGGGGTCCCGTACGGCGGCGTCCCCGACGGGTACGCGGATCCACCGCGTCCGTTGGGTCCGGCGGACGAACTGTCAGTTTCACGACTCAAGGCAGGTTCTCCCGGTTGGCTCCACCGCCTGTTTTCGACCTCAACAGGTGGGCCCCCCTGTTCGAACGAAGTCGACAGCGCGCGGGGGCTCGGCGGCGCGCACCACCATACTGGCCGCTCGGGGCCCGTAAACCGCGCCCATGAGGGAAACCCCCACGGGACCCTTACGGACACGCCGTGTTTTTACGGGGGACATCCCGTAAACCGGGTGGCGAAGTGGTACGTCAACTGCCAAGTCGGGCGCCGGATCCGTCCGTTTGTCGCCCCGGGGCGAGAGTGGCACAGATCACAGCGAGGGCCATCCCGCCGATCAGGAACAGATACGAGCCGATGCCCGCCCCGAAGACGAAGTCCCCTTCCGGACGGCTGGCGGTGAGCAGAACCACGACGATCATCCAGCCGGCGGCGGGCGCGAGGGCCCCCGCCCGGGTGCCCGTCGCGAGCCCGCCCCCGATGAACAGCCCGGCCGCTCCGGCGAGCGCGAGCAGCAGTCCACCGGGGAACAGGCCGCCTTGGACCAGCCCGCCCGCCGCTCCGGTGGCCGCGCCGAGCACAAGCAGGCCGAGGTAGGCGGCGACCCGCTTGGGGGAGGGCAGAGTGAGGGGCTGTGCGAGCGCACTCTGCTGCTTGCCCGTGGGTGTCATGGGGTCACTCCTTCGAACAGATCCGTCTCACGCTCGCCGCCCCGCTCGCCGCGCGCCAACTCGTAGTACTCCGTGGTGAACAGCGGCTGCGCCAGTGCGTTGGAGAGGGCGAACCAGGGCTGCGCGACCTCGATCTGGGTGGCGTGCGCCCGCATCGCCGCGGCCTTCGCGGCAGCGAAGCCGGTGCCGTCGATCTCCGTGGTGACCACGGAGTCGTCGACCACGCCCGGGACGTCGTCGAGGACCGCCGCACGGGCGAAGGGCGTGGTGCCGAGCGCCTCGCCGAGCCGGGCGAAGGCGGAGGCGGCGACCGAGCGCGGCGTCCGGTTCCAGTAGACCTTGGGGATGTCCCAGGGCGCGCCGAGGTCCGGCCGGAAGCCGGGGTCGCCGGCCAGTTCGGCGGCGCGTACGGCCACGCGGTGGGCCTGAATGTGGTCCGGGTGGCCGTAGCCGCCGTTCGGGTCGTAGGTGACGAGGACCTGGGGACGGACCTCCCGGACGACCGCCACCAGATGGCCGGCCGCCTCGTCGAGGTCGGCGGACCAGAAGGCGCCCGGGCGCTGGTTCTGCGGGGCGCCCATCATCCCGGAGTCGCGGTAGCGGCCCGGGCCGCCGAGGAAGCGGTGGTCGGTGACGCCCAGCTCCTTCATGGCGGCGGCCAGTTCACCGGCCCGGTACGGCCCCAGGGCGTCGTCGCGGTCCGGCGCGAGGTACGCCAGCTCGGGCGGGATGACCTCGCCCTCCTCACCGAGGGTGCAGGTCACCAGCGTCACCCGGGCACCCTCGGCCGCGTACCGGGCCATGGTCGCGCCGTTGTTGATGGACTCGTCGTCGGGGTGCGCGTGCACCAGGAGCAGACGCCGGTCCGGCAGATCCGTCATGCCACCACCCTACGAGAGCCCAGGCCCGACACCCCGGCACCTCCCGCCCGCCCGGCTTCAGCCCCCGGGCTCGTCCCGGTAGCGCGGCAGGCCGTCCGTCGGGATCGTCCAGTCGCCGATGGTCACGCCCTCCCCGTAGACGAAGGCCTTGCGGGTGGCGTAGCGGGGGCCGCCCGGGGTGGGGGTGGATGTCCGTGAAGACGGCACCGGTGCCGGTGCGAGGGTCGAAGACCGCGTAGACCGGGATGCCCATCAGCGGGTAGTCGCGCGTCTTGCCCACCCAGTCGTTGTCGGGGTTGGAGCGGGAGATGACCTCCACGGCAGCCACGATCGACCGGGGGTCGAAGGAACCCTCTCCTTCCATGTCCGCCTCGGCGATGACCATCACATCGGGGCGGCGCATGATGCCCTCGGGTTCGTCCTCCACGTCGGGCTCACCCGTGTGAGCCACGATCTCGTCCGGCATCACCTTTTCCAGGCGCTTCCGGACGCGCAGCACGGTGAGTTCGTGCGGCTTCATGGGCGACATCCTGTCGAGGACGATCCCTTCCTTGGTGATCTCGAACTTGCCGCGGAGGGTGTCGTCCGCGGACTGAACAAAGTCCCGCATGACCCGGTACAGCCGGGAGGCGCCCTGCCGCGCGTTCTCCGGTGCGATGGTCATGGCGCTCGCTCCTCGTCGTCTGTGCCCAGGGGCAAGGATCGTCGCTTTCATGCTAGGTGGCCTCCAGGAGATCGGTTCGGCAGTCGCGGCAGCGGCCCGGCACTGGCGCGCGGAAGGCGCGGTCGCAGGCGTCGCAGGTCTGGAACGGGTGTCGTGCAGACGGCTGGAAGGGGGGCGGGGCCGGCAGCCGGGCGGTGAGGCGGTGGGCCAGGAGGGCGGCCGGGCGCCGCAGTCCTTCGGGTGGCAGGTCGTCGGTCAGCCCGTGCCGTACGGCATCGGGGCTGACGTCCCGCTCCAGCCAGGCGGCGACACCAGGGGCCAGATGGGCCGTGTCGCACGCGGACAGCAGCAGGCGGGGGTCATGGCGGCGGAGGTCCGCGAGGAGGTCGGTCGCGGCCTGGAGCAGTGCGGGAGCGGGGTGGGCGGGGCCCGGCACGGCGGGGATCGGCTTGCGGGAGCAGCGCTCCTTCGGGGCCGCCACCGGTCGGGCCGGGGCGGCGCACACGGGCTCGTCCGCGTGATGCCGGGCGGCCGACGGCTGGTTGCAGGAGATCGTGCGAGTGACGATACGGCCGCCCGGGACGCGTTCACGGACGCGACGGAGGTAACCGTGCGCCTCCAGTTCGCGCAGGGCGGCGGCGATCCGGGCCGCTCCCTCCGGGAAGCGCCCGGCGAGGCTCTTGATGTCGACGCGGGCGCCCTTCGGCAGCGACTGGAGGTGGACGCCCAGTCCGATCGCGAGCAGCGACAACTGGGCGTGCTGGGCGAGGTGGTTGCCGATCACCGTGAAGCGGCTGGTGTGGCGGGTGTTGTCGTGGACGAGTCCACCGGAGTGGGGGCGCCGGTTCGGGTGCTTGTTGGCCGCAACGCGGGACTGGGCATGCGGGGGCGCGCTAGGGTGCTGGGTACCCATCGGGAAGGGCCTTCTTCCTCGGTGGTCAGGCCCTCGCACTGGGATTGCCGTCCCGGCGGGGGCCGTCGCATGTCTGCGGTCGTGTCGCGCTGAGCGTAGGACAGCCAACGGCCCCCGGATCCAGCCGAGTCGGCGATGTTCACCCACGCGAGTGATCACGGCCCGCGGGCGGGAGGGGTGGGGCTTGGCCGGGTTCTTTCATCCCTCCGTTCCTTGGGAGAGAGCGCCCCTGACACCGGAGCCCGCCCGGCCGGGTTCCGGTGGGAAGTCGAGTTCCGCCCACACCGTCTTGCGGGGGCGCGGCCCGGGGGCCACACCCCAACGGTCGGCGAGCGCCTCGACCAGAACGAGACCCCGGCCCGACTCGACGTCGGGGGCCGGTCGCCGGGCGTTCGGAAGACAGTCACCGCGCGTGTCGGCGACCTCGATCCGGAGGGTGCCGCCGACGACGTAGAGCAGGAGCCGGAAGTCGCGCCCGGCAACGCGCCCGTGCGTCGCGGCGTTGGCGGCCAGCTCGGCGACGACGTGCTCCGCCCGGTCCGTGGGCAGACCCCAGCTCCGCAGCTGTTCGGTGGCGAGCAGCCGGGCGAGGCGGGCACCGCGGGGGGTCGGCGACAGCTGGACGGCGAAGTTACGGACGGCCGGGCCGAGTTGGGCTTCCGGGGAGGCAGTTCCTTGATTCACGTCACTCAGCGTGGCGACGTCCGCCTACCGTGAACAGTGACGATGCCCATGCGTACGGTGACTGTCCGGACGTTGTCCGGGCGTGTCCAGTCGGTCCGGAGCGGTCGTACGCGTTGAGGGCATGGAGGGACGACGGTACGACGGAGGGGTGCGGCGATGCACGCGGACGGTGACGCGGTCCGGCTCAAGAGCGAGGCGGACGAACCGGGTTGGGAGGTGGATCCGGACGACGACTGGGGAGTGGCGGTCGTGGCGACCGTGGGACGGCAGCTGAGGCTGAGGCGGGAGGCCGTGGGGATGCGGGCCGCCGAGTTCGGGGTGGCGGTCGGGTATGGCGAGGACATGGTCTACAAGATCGAGAGCGGCAAGCGCATCCCTCGCCCCGAGTACTTGGACAGGGCGGACCAGGTACTGGGGGCGGGCGGGTTACTCGCCGCGATGAAGGAGGACGTGGCGAAGGTCCGCTATCCCAAGCGGGTGCGGGCTCTGGCTCAGATGGAAGCCCAGGCGGTCGAGATCGGCGTGTACGAGTGCACCATCGTCCCCGGTCTGCTGCAGACGCCTGAGCACGCCCGAGCCTTGATCCAGGCGGCGCAACCGCCGTACTCGTCGGACGACGTGGAACGCATGGTGGGTGCCCGGCTGGCCCGCAAGTCGGTCTTTGAACGGGACCCGGCCCCGTCGATCCACTTCGTCCTGGAAGAGGCACCGCTGCGCCGGCAAGTCGGCGGCGTCGCGGTGTGGCGAGAGCAGCTCGAACGACTCCTCGACGCCGGGCAATTGCGCAACGTCACGCTTCAGGTTATGCCGACCAACACCGACCCCCACCCGGGGCTAGACGGCAGAATCGAACTGTTGAAGTTCCCGGACGGCACGGCCGCAGGGCGTTCCGACGGAGCGTTCAACGGCCGTCCCATCACCGACCCGAGGCATCTACGCGTCCTTGAGCTGCGGTATGGCACCATCCGAGCCCAGGCCCTCCCTCCGCGGGAGTCCCTGGCCTTCATCGAGAAACTGCTGGGAGAAGTATGATCCGCAAGACTTCCGCCGGGGACACCCCCGACCTGGCGTGGTTCAAAAGCAGCTATAGCGGCGGCACCGATGGCGAATCCTGCGTCGAAATAGCCACCGAACCCGACACCGTCCACGTCCGCGACTCCAAGGACATCACCGGCCCGCGCCTGGCCTTCTCCCCCGCCGCCTGGTCCGCCTTCGTACCGTACGCAGGTGCGTAACCGGCAGCCGACGGCGGGCCCAGGGGCCCACTCGTCCCCGGGCCCGCCGCCGACCACGCGTCAGAACTTGATGCTCCCGATCATCCCAGCGATGTTCGTCGTCAGATCGTGGATCGTCGGGGCGACCGTCGACGAGGCGAGGTAGAACCCCAGAAGCATGCACACGATGGCGTGCCCGGCCTTCAAACCCGACTTCCTGACCAACAGGACGACGATGATCGCCAGCAGCACCACCGCCGAAATCGAGAGTGCCACGGCGGTTCACCTCCAAAGATCCACAGGGACGCGGGGGGTCGGACTATGGGGGCAATGTATCCATGCCGACCCATCAGGGGCAGATAAATCCACATGGATGCCAGCGGGTTCATACCCACTATGCGCTAGTGATCATAACTATCCGTACGTGCGCATCGGTCGGCGCACGGCCGCACAAGGGGGCGCATGGCCAATATGGTCGGGGCATGACGACCGAGCCAGCTTCCTTCCCCCGACGGCACGCGCGGACCCAGCGGTTCACGCTCGGCGCGCCGCGCGCCTTCACCGTCGCGCCCGACGGATCCCGTGTCGCGTTTCTGCGGTCCACGTCGGGCACGGACCGCGCACACCAGTTGTGGGTCCTCGACCTGGCGGACGGCACCGAGCGCGTGGCGGCCGACCCGGGCGCACTGCTCGGGGGCGCCGCCGAGCAGTTGCCGCCCGAGGAGCGCGCCCGCCGGGAACGCAGTCGCGAGGGCGGTGCCGGCATCGTCGGCTACGCCGCCGACTCGGCCCTGGAGCTGGCATCTTTCGCCTTGTCAGGGCGGCTTTTCGCGGCGGAGCTGCGGGCGGGCACGGCACGCGAACTCCCCGTGCCGGGGCCGGTGATCGACCCCCGCCCGGCCCCCGACGGACGGCACATCGCCTATGTGGCCCAGGGCGCCCTGCGCGTCGTCGGGGCCGAGGGCGAGCACGACCGGGCGCTCGCCGAGCCTGAGTCGGAGGGGGTGTCCTACGGGCTCGCCGAGTTCGTCGCGGCCGAGGAGATGAGCCGTACACGGGGCTTCTGGTGGGCGCCGGAGTCCGATCGGCTGCTGGTGGCGCGCGTGGACGACACGCCGGTGCGCCGCTGGTGGATCTCCGATCCGGCGCACCCCGAGCGGGAGCCGCAGCGGGTGGCGTACCCGGCGGCGGGCACCGACAACGCGGACGTCCGGCTGTTCGTCATCGGCCTCGACGGGGTGCGCACCGAGGTCTCCTGGGACCGGGCGAACTACCCGTATCTGGCGCGAGTGCACTGGTCAGCGGCGGGTGCGCCGCTGATCCTCGTACAGTCCCGCGACCAGCGCGGCCAGCTGTATCTGGCCGTCGACCCGGACTCCGGGGCAACGCGGATGGTGCACGCAGAGGAAGATCCATTTTGGCTGGAACTTTTCGCTGGGGTGCCGTGCTGGAGCCCCTCCGGCCGACTGGTGAGGATCGCCGACGAGGGCGGCGCGCGGGTGCTCGCGGTGGGCGAACGACCCCTGACCGGGGCGCAGTTGCAGCTACGGGCCGTGCTGGATGTGTCGGACGACGATGTACTCGTGTCGGCCTCGGCCGGCGAGGAGGCCGACGATCCGGAGATCGGCGAGATTCATGTGTACCGGGTGAATGAACTCGGTGTGGAGCGTGTGTCGCAGGAGCCCGGTGTGCACTCGGCGGTACGCGCCGGGGGCGTGACCGTGCTCGTCTCCTCGGTTCCGGGGCAGCCGGGCGCCCAGGTGCAGGTGCTGCGCGACGGCAAGCGCGTCGCGACCGTGGCCTCTCATGCCGAACCTCCCGGTATGTCCCCGCGTGTGACACTCGTTCAGGGGGGCGCACGGCGGATTCCGTGCGCCGTGCTTATGCCTAGGGACTACTCCGGTGACACCTCCCTGCCCGTCCTACTGGACCCCTACGGCGGCCCGCACGGACAGCGGGTGGTGGCCGCGCACAACCCGCATCTGACCTCACAGTGGTTCGCCGACCAGGGCTTCGCGGTGATCGTCGCGGACGGCCGGGGCACCCCGGGCCGCTCCCCCGGCTGGGAGAAGGCGGTCCGGGACGATCTCGCGGACGTCGTGCTCCAGGACCAGGTCGACGCGCTCCACGCCCTGGCCGCCGACTTCCCGCTCGACCTCTCCCGGGTCGCCATCCGCGGCTGGTCCTTCGGCGGCTATCTGGCGGCCCTCGGGGTGCTGCGCCGCCCGGATGTGTTCCACGCGGCGGTGGTCGGCGCCCCGGTGACCGATCTGCGGCTGTACGACACCCACTACCAGGAACGCTATCTGGGACACCCGGACGAGCAGCCCGAGGTCTACCGCCGCAACTCCCTGATCGACGACGCGGGTCTGGTCGACGCCGCCGACCCGGCCCGCCCGATGATGATCATCCACGGTCTGGCGGACGACAACGTGGTGGTCGCCCACTCCCTGCGGCTGTCCTCCGCCCTGCTGGCCGCGGGCCGCCCGCACGAGGTGCTGCCGCTGTCCGGGGTGACGCACATGACCCCGCAGGAGGCGGTCGCGGAGAACCTGCTGCTGCTCCAGCGGGACTTCCTCCGCAAGGCCCTCGGCCTGGGCTGAGCCGGGAACGGCGACGGGCCGGGATCACATGGCGGATCCCGGCCCGTCTACGGCACCCGCACGGCCGTACGCTGTTCACTCTCCTGCGTCCGTATATCGGAACCGCTTCGGTCAAGTTGCCTGCGTGTTAACGAACTTCCTCCGCATTCATATGCTTATGCGGATTCCTCGTGCGGCTGGTCCCCCGGTGCCGGGGGCCGTGCGGGCGGCCGGTTTCGGGCCGTCTCCTCGGGCGGCACCACCCGCTTCTCCTCCGCGAAATGGCAGGCCGAGTCGTGCGCGGCCGGTCCGCCCGCCGCCCGGAACCGGTCGGGGACCGCGAGCGGCGGCACCTCCAGGGCGCACCGCTCCTGGGCCTTCCAGCAGCGGGTGCGGAAGCGGCAGCCGGAGGGGATGTCCGCAGGGGAGGGCACATCGCCGCTGAGGATGATCCGCTCCCGGCGCTCCCGTGCCTCCGGGTCGGGCACCGGCACGGCGGACAGCAGGGCCTGGGTGTAGGGGTGCGTGGGATGCTCGTAGATCTCCGTGTCCCGCCCGGTCTCCACGATCCGTCCGAGGTACATCACCGCGACCCGGTCGGAGATGTGCCGGACCACCGACAGATCATGGGCGATGAACACGTACGACAGCCCGAACTCGCCCTGGAGCCGCTCCAGCAGGTTGATGACCTGTGCCTGGACGGACACGTCGAGCGCGGAGACCGGCTCGTCGGCGACGACGATCTCCGGGCGCAGCGCCAGCGCCCGAGCGATGCCGATGCGCTGGCGCTGGCCGCCGGAGAACTGGTGGGGATAGCGGTTGATGTACTCGGGGTTGAGCCCCACCACGTCCAGCAGCTCCTGCACCCGCCGGCGCCGGTCCCCTCCGGGCGCGGCCTCGGGATGGATCTCGTACGGCTCCCCGATGATGTCGCCCACGGTCATCCGGGGGTTGAGGGAGGTGTACGGGTCCTGGAAGACCATCTGGATGTTGCGCCGCACCGCCTTCAGGGCGCGCCCGGACAGCCGGGTGATGTCCTCGCCCCGGTAGCGGATCGCGCCGGAGGTCGGCCGCTCCAGGGTGACCAGCATCCTGGCGAGCGTCGACTTGCCGCAGCCCGACTCTCCGACGATGCCGAGGGTCTCGCCGGGGCCCAGGGTGAAGTCGACGCCGTCGACCGCGCGGACCGCGCCGATCTGCTTCTTGAAGAGGATCCCCCGGGTGAGCGGATAGTGCTTGACGAGCCCGGCCACCTCCAGGATGGGTTCAGGACCGGCCATCCAGGCACTCCCTCCAGAAGTGGCAGGCGCTTCTGCGGTCCGCGGAGACCTCGTGGAGCGGCGGCACGTCGGTGAGACAAACGTCCCGGGCCAGCGGGCAACGGGGGTGGAAGGCGCAGCCCGGCGGGATGTCCATCAGGTTCGGCGGCAGCCCCTTGATCGCGTACAGCTCCCGGCCCTTGCGGTCCAGCCGCGGGATGGAGTCGATCAGGCCCCGGGTGTAGGGATGGGCGGGCGCCTTGTAGAGGTCGTGGACGGGCGCGGTCTCGACGATCCGGCCCGCGTACATGACGGCGATACGGTCGGCGACGTCCGCGACCACGCCGAGGTCGTGGGTGATGAGGACGAGGCCCATGCGGTACTCGCGTCGCAGCTCCGCGAGCAGATCCATGACCTGGGCCTGGACGGTGACGTCCAGGGCGGTGGTGGGCTCGTCGGCGATGATCAGGGCCGGTTCGAGCGCCAGCGCCATGGCGATCATGATGCGCTGGCGCATCCCGCCGGAGAACTGGTGCGGATAGTCGCGCACCCGCTGGGCGGCGGCCGGGATCCGTACCCTCTCCATCAGTTCGACGGCCCGGGCCCGGGCGTCCCTCCGCGACATCCCGCGGTGCACCACGAACATCTCGCCGAGCTGGTCGCCGACGGTGAGCACGGGATTGAGCGCGGACAGCGCGTCCTGGAAGATCATGGCCATGGCCGCGCCGCGGATCCTTCTGCGCTCCTCCTCCCTCAGGGTGAGCAGGTCCTGTCCCCGGAAGAGGACCTGGCCGCCGGTGATCCGGCCGGGCGGCACGTCGAGGATCCCCATCACGGCCTGCGCGGTGACGGACTTCCCGGAGCCGGACTCGCCGAGCACCGCGAGGGTCTCCCCCGCGTCGACGTGGTAGCTGACGCCGTTCACGGCCCGGGCGATGCCGTCCCGGGTCCGGAACTCCACGTGCAGATCCCGCACTTCGAGCAGCATGACGACGCTCACCTCAGCTTGGGGTCGAGGGCGTCGCGCACCGCGTCGCCGAGCATGATGAACGCGAGCACGGTGATCGCGAGGGCACCGGAGGGCCACAGCAGCGCGTGCGGGGCGTTGCGGACGTAGGGGGAGGCGGCGGAGATGTCGATCCCCCAGGACACACTGGGCGGCCTCAGCCCCACCCCGAGGTACGACAGGGTCGCCTCCAGCGCGATGTAGGTGCCGAGCGCGATGGTCGCGACGACGATCACCGGGGCGACGGCGTTGGGCGCGATGTGCCGCAGCAGGATCCGGGCGGGGGAGGCGCCGAGCGCGCGGGCGGCCTGAACGTAGTCGTTCTGCCGGGCGGTGATGACCGAGCCGCGGGCGATACGGGAGATCTGTGGCCAGCCGAGCAGCACCATGAACCCGACGACCGGCCAGACGGTGTTGCTGGTCACGACCGAGAGCAGGACCAGGCCGCCGAGCACGACCGGGATCGCGAAGAAGATGTCGGTGGTGCGGGAGAGGATCGCGTCCCAGCCCCCGCCGAAGAACCCGGCGAGCCCGCCGAGGACCGAGCCGAGGAGCGCGACGCCGAGAGTGGCGCAGACACCGACCGTGACCGACGTACGGGCGCCGTGGACGGTCCGGGTGTACACGTCGCAGCCCTGCCCGTCGAACCCGAACGGGTGCCCGGACTGGGAGCCCTCCTGGGCCTTGGACAGATCGCACTGGAGGGGGTTGCCGGGGGCGATCAGGGACGGCCAGAGCGAGATCAGTACGAGAAAGAGGATCACCAGCGCGGAGGCCAGGAAGACGGGATTGCGGCGCAGATCGCGCCAGGCGTCGGACCACAGGCTGCGCGGCCTGCCGGCCGGGCCCGCGCCCTTCGGGGCGCCGGGGGGCCGCTCCAGCGTGGTCGCCTCGCTCGCGGCGAGGTCCATGGCGCCGCCCATCCCGGTTCCCGCGATGGCGCCCTCGGGCTCGTAGGGCTGCTGCTCAGGCATAGCGGATCCTCGGGTCGAGTACGGCGTACAGGAGGTCGACGAGCAGGTTGGCGGCCAGGAAGACCAGCACCAGCACGGTCACGAAGCCCACGACGGTCTGGGTGTTGTGCCGAAGGATCCCCTGGTAGAGCTGGTAGCCGACGCCGTGGATGTTGAAGATCCGCTCGGTGACGATGGCGCCGCCCATCAGGGCGCCGATGTCGGTGCCGATGAAGGTGACCACGGGGATGAGCGAGTTGCGCAACAGATGCCGGGTGATCACCCGCCGGCGCGGCAGTCCCTTGGCGACGGCCGTACGGACGTAGTCGGACCGCCGGTTCTCGGCGATGGAGGTCCGGGTCAGCCGGGTGACGTAGGCGAGCGAGACGGAGGCCAGGACGAGGCCGGGCACGATCAGCTCGTCGACGGGTGCCAGGGGGGACACCGACGGTCTGACCCAGCCCCACTTGACCCCGAGCAGCAGTTGGAGCAGCAGACCGGTGACGAAGGTCGGCACCGAGATCACGACGAGCGTGAGCAGCAGCACCGAGGTGTCGGCGGGCCGCCCGCGGCGCATACCGGTGACCACGCCGAGCGCGATCCCGATCAGGACCTCGAGGACGATCGCGACCACGGTCAGCCGGATGGTGACCGGGAAGGCCGTCCCCATCAGCTCGGTGACGGGCTGTCCGTTGAAGGCGGTGCCGAAGTCGCCGGTGAAGACATTGCCCATGTAGGTCGCGTATTGCTGCCACACGGGCTTGTCGAGGCCGAACTCCCGGCGCAGCTGGGCCGCTGTGGCGGGGTCGCACTGCCGCTCGCCGCACAGGCCCGCGACGGGGTCGCCCATCACGTTCACCATCAGGAAGATCAGCAGGGTGGCGCCGAGGAAGACCGGGATCATCTGCAGCAGACGCCGGATGACATACCGTCCCATGGGGCCTCCGGGGTAGGGCGTGGCCGTGGGGCTCAGCCGACCTTGATCTCGTTGTAGACGGGGACGCTGAACGGGTTGAGCGCCACATGGGACAGCCGCTGCGCATAGCCGGCGCTGCCGTTCTGGTACCAGAGCGGGATGGCGGCCATGTTGTCCCGTACGACCCCCTCGGCCGACTGGAACAGCTTCACGGCCCGGGCCCGGTCCGCCTCCGCGTTCGCCTGGTCGACGAGCTTGTCGAAGCGCTTGTCGGACCACTTGCCGTCGTTGGAGGAAGCGCCCGTGTAGTAGAGCGGCTGAAGGAAGTTCTGGATGAGCGGGTAGTCCATCTGCCAGCCGGCCCGGAACGGGCCCGGCATCTTGTGCTGCCCGATCTGGTTGCGGAAGTCGGCGAAGGTGCCGATCGGGTTGCCGACGCACGCCTTGTCGTCGCCGAGGGCGTTGTCGATGGAGTGGCACACGGCGTCCACCCACTCCCCGTGGGAGCCGGCGTCCGCGTTGTACGCGATCCTGACCTGGCCGCCGGGCAGCCCGCCGCCCTCCTGGACCAGCTTCTTGGCCCGGGCGGGGTCGTAGGTGCAGGCGCTGCCGCACAACCCCGCCTGGAAGCCGCCCTCGACGCCGAGCACCGGGGAGGTCCAGTCGGAGGCCGGGGTGCGGGTGTCGTGGAAGATCGTGCGGGTGATCTGGTCGCGGTTGATGGCCATGGACAGGCCCGCGCGGACCTTCTCCGTGCCGGGCTTGTTCCACTGCGGGTCGTAGTAAGGGAAGGCCAGGGTCTGGATGATGCCGGCCGGGGTGTTGATGTACCGGCCCTGAAGGTCCGCCCTGACGTTCTTGAGCTGGGCGGCGGGCACGTCGTCGACGAGGTCGAGGTTGCCGGACAGCAGATCGGTGTAGGCGGTGTTGCCGTCCGTGTAGACCTTCAGGTCCACCCCGTTGTTCCGCGCCGGATCCGGGCCGGGATAGCGGTCCCACTTCCGCAGGGACATCATGAAGCCCCTGGCGTAGGACTTGACCAGGTACGGGCCGTTGCCGACGGGCTTCTTCAGCCAGTCCGCGTGGTGGTCGAAGAACGCCCGGGGCAGCGGGGCGAAGGCCGAATAGCCGAGGGTGTCCGGGAACGTCGAGAACTTCTGGCTGAGCCTGATGGTGAAGGTGCGGGGGCCGGTCACCCTGAGTCCGGAGAGGGTGTCTGCGCTCTGGGTGCCGTTCTCGGGGTGCACCTTGTCGTAGCCGTCGATGTATCCGAAGAAGTACGCGTTCTTCTGGTTGTTCTTCAGGCCGGCGCCGTAGTTCCAGGCGTCGACGAAGGACCTGGCGGTGACGGGCTCGCCGTCGCTGAACGTCCAGCCGTTCCTGACGGTGACGGCGAAGTTCTGCGAGTCGGAGGTCTCGATCTTCTCGGCGAGCATGTTCTCGGCCGCGCCGGTTCTCGGGTTGTAGCGCTTGAGCCCGCGGAAGAGCATGTCGAGGACCTTGCCGCCCTGCACCTCGTTGGTGTTGGCCGGTTCCAGCGGGTTCGGCGGGTCGCTCCAGGAAGCGCTGAGCACCCCGGGGCCGCCCTCCACCTCGCCCCCGCCGCAAGCCGCCGCCGAGAGGGCCGCCGCCACCGCCCATCCGGCGTGCCGGGCTCCACGCATGGGGTGCCTCCTCGTGACCGCTTCCGACCGGCGCCGTGCCGCTGACGTCGGAGCACTGATCCACTATCGGCCACTACCTGCCCATAACGGACGAGGCACGCAGCCACCCGACCCGTCCGGAGCGACCGTCCCCCGTCTGGCGGCACCCGTGCGCGGCGCCGCCTCCGGCGCCCGGTCCGGAGGGCACCCTCACCCACCCGCCGATCACGGCACGAAGCTCAAACGTCACTCAAATAGCTTTCAAAATGGTCGAGTTGGCTGGAAAGATCTGTCGTGTATCGAACAAGGGGCCGGGCGGAACGCCGCGTCACCCCTCCCTCCACCGAAAGGTGATCATGAAGCGTGCCATGAGTGCGGTCCTGTCGACCGCGCTGCTCAGTGCCGGTGCCGTGGCGATGTCCGCTCCGACGGCGTCCGCGGGCGTCAGGTGCGACGACAACCCCATCTACACCATCGGTGACAAGAAGACGGTGTGGGAGCCGACCAACGTCCACAGCGACTGGGCCAGACCCGGCGTGACCATCAGCTACGCCAAGAACAAGACGGGCAGCTGGTCGGCCACGGGCACCGTGCAGCTCGGCACCGAGGCCGGCGTCATCTTCGCCAAGGCCTCCACCTCGTTCAGCGTCTCGGTCGGCAAGACCTGGTCCAAGTCCGACACCTGGACCTACTCGGCCAAGGTCGAGAACAAGAGGGGCAAGACCAAGGGCCGCCTCATGATGTACCACGAGGCCAAGGGCTTCAGCGTCACCAAGTACCACCTGGAGCCCAACGGCCGCCAGCAGTGCGTCAAGCACAAGATCTGGAAGAAGACGGGCATCATCGCGCCGGCCAAGCGCAACAACAACCTGTGGGGCATCCAGTACGGATGACAGGTGACCCGACGGGCATGACGTCCGCCGGATCCTTCCCATGAGGGAACCGCTGTGCACGGAGGACATCGGTTCCCGCTCCGCCCCGCCGGGCTTCGCCGGCGGGGCGTTGTGCTGCCCGGGGGCCGACGACTCGGGGAGACGTCCGGCGCCACGCCTCCACCAGCGAGACTTCACCGGTATGGACCAATGACCGCACATGCGTGCGTCAACTCAGCTTTTTCGCAGGCCAGAAGGGGTGCAGGCGCCGTTGACGCACGCAGACGGCCGCTGATAGACACACCTTCACCCGCCAGGCCGACCGATTCCGATCAAGCGGTACAGCAAGCCGTCCTGTCCGAGCGATGAGGCGAGGCCGATCCATGAGCACGCAAGAACTGCACGACAGCAAACACCCTCGGCCGGCCGGACCACGGCTTCGCGTCCCCCGGGTCCTGGCCGTCGGCCTGACACTCGCGACGGCCCTCGCGACCTCCCTCGCTCCCGCACCCCAGCGGGCCGAGGCGCAGGAGAAGAGGGTCCTCACCGTGGCGGTCGCCCAGAGCGTCGACTCGCTGAACCCGTTCCTCGCGACACGTCTGGTCAGTACGAGCATCCACCGGCTGATGTACGAGTACCTGACCGACTACGACCCCGGGGACGCCCATGCCGTCCCGGGTCTGGCCACCGCGTGGAAGCCGTCGCCGGACAAGCTGACCTGGACGTACACCATCCGCTCCAATGCCAAGTGGTCGGACGGCCGGCAGGTCACCGCCGAGGACGCGGCCTGGACGTTCCAGAAGATGATGACCGACGAGGGTGCCGCCACCGCCAACGGCAGCTTCGTCGGGAACTTCTCGAAGGTCACCGCGCCGAGCCCCACCAAGCTGGTCATCGAACTGAAGAAGCCCCAGGCCACGATGACCGCGCTGGATGTGCCGATCGTCCCCAAGCACATCTGGGAGAAGGTCAAGGACATCTCGAAGTTCACCGACGACAAGACCTTTCCCGTCGTCGGCGACGGGCCGTTCGTGCTCACCGGCTACAAGCCCGACAGCTATGTGCGCCTCGAACCCGACAAGACCTTCTGGCGCGGGGCTCCGAAGTTCGACGAGCTGGTCTTCAAGTACTACAAGGACGGTGACGCGGCGGTCGCGGCCCTGCAGAAGGGCGAGGTGTCCTTCGTCAGCGGTCTGACGCCCGCGCAGACCACCGCGCTCCGCGGGCAGTCGGACATCAAGGTGAACGAGGCGCCGGGCCGCCGCTTCTACGCCCTGGCCACCAACCCCGGCGCGCAGGCCAGGAACGGCCAGAAGTTCGGCGACGGAGACCCCTCCCTGCTGGACGAGCGCGTACGGCACGCCCTGTTCATGGCGGTCGACCGCAGCACCCTCCTCGACAAGGTCTTCCAGGGCCACGCGGTCGAGGGCGAGGGGTACATACCGCCTCGCTTCTCCACGTACTTCTGGAAGCCGTCGGCGGCCCAGGAGCTCTCCTACGACCCGGCCAAGGCCGCCCAGCTCCTCGACGAGGCGGGCTACCGGACGAACGGTGACGGCAAGCGCACGGGCAAGAACGGTAAACCGCTCACCTACCGCGTGCTGTGCCACGCCACCGACCCGAACGACAAGGCGGTCGGCCAGTACCTCAAGGAGTGGTGGGGCAAGCTGGGCATCGGGATGACGCTCGACTGCCTGGACAACGTGACCGACCCCTGGCTCGCGGGCAAGTACGACCTCGCCATCGACGGCTGGTCCGTCAACCCCGACCCGGACTTCGTCCTCTCCATCCACACCTGCGCCGCACTCCCCGCGACCCCCAAGGACACCGGCGCGACCGACAACTTCATCTGCGACAAGAAGTACGACGAGCTGTACGCACAGCAGCTCGCGGAGTACGAGCCCGTCAAACGAACGGCCCTCGTCAAGCAGATGGAGTCGAGGCTGTACGACCTCGGGTACATGAACGTCATGGCGTATCCGAACGCGATGGAGGCCTACCGCACGGACCAGATCGAGTCGATCACCACCATGCCGGAGAAGAGCGGCAACATCTACGGCCAGGACGGCTACTGGAGTTGGTGGTCGGCGGTTCCGGCCGGCCACGGTGGCACACCCGACAACAGCTCGACCGGCATGGTGCTCTGGATCTGTGCGGGTGTCGTGCTCCTCGGCGGCGGCGGGGTCCTCCTCACGACGCGCCGCCGAGCCTCCGTGGACGACCGCGAGTAACCCATGAACAGAACCGTCGCACCGGCCCCCCGCCCGGCAGGAACCTCATGACCGCCGAAGCGGCGTCCGCGCCCACCACCGGGCCGGACGCCCCGCCCCCGGGCGCGCCGCCGGACCGCGGCCCGCGGGCGCACGGCGGAACCGCCTATCTGCGCTACGCGGCGGGGAAGGCGGCCGGCGCCGTCGTCTCCCTGCTGGCCGTCCTCGTCACCGGCTTCTTCCTGTTCCGGCTGATCCCCGGCGACCCGGTCAAGTTCATGACCGGCGGCCGGCCGGTATCCGCCGGGCAACTGGCTGCCTTTCGCAGGGAGTTCGGCCTCGATCTGCCGATGTGGGAGCAGTTCACGGACTACTGCGGCAAGGCGCTCACCGGGGACCTCGGCACCTCGTACCAGTTCCGGGAACCCGTCATCGACAAGATCACCGAAGCGCTCCCGAACACCCTGCTGCTCACCGGCACCGCGTTCGTCCTGTACAGCGCCCTGGGCATCGTCCTCGGCACCCGGTCGGCATGGCGCCACGGGAGCATCGGCGACCGGCTGAACACCGGACTGGCGCTCACCCTCTACTCCGTCCCGTCGTTCTGGCTGGGTCTGCTGCTCATCATCGTGTTCGCGGTGGGCGCGGGGCCGGTCCCCGGCCTCTTCCCCACGGGAGGCATGGAATCGGGCGGCGAGGAGGGACTCGCCCACGCCGCCGACGTCGCGCACCACCTCGTACTGCCGGTACTCACACTGATCGCGGTGCAGTACGGGGAGACACTGCTCGTCACCCGCTCGGCGCTGCTCGACGAGATGGGCAGCGACTACCTCACCACCGCGCGCGCCAAGGGACTCCGGGACGACCTGGTCCGACGCAGGCACGCCGTACCCAACGCGCTGCTGCCGACCGTGACGCTGATCTTCGTCAACCTCGGCCGGACCGTCGCCGGGGTGATCCTCGTCGAGACCGTGTTCTCCTGGCCCGGCCTCGGCGGACTCTTCTACCAGGCCCTGAGCGTGCCCGATCTGCCCCTGGTGCAGGGGCTGTTCTTCGTCTTCGCCGCGGCGGTGATCGTGATGAACACAATGGCCGACCTCCTCTATCCCCTGCTCGACCCCCGGGTGGGCCGATGACGACCGAGACCACTCCCCCGACGGCTCGGCCCGGCCCCCGGGCGCTCGCCCGGCAGCGTCGCCGGCACTCCGCCGTCCGGTTCTGGCAGCAGTACCGCACCCATCGCGCCGGTGTCCTCGGCCTGGCCACCCTCGTCCTCTTCGCCCTGGTCGCGGTGACCGCGCCGCTGACGGTCGGCTCGGACGTGTCGAGCGTGACCGCCGCGCCGGGCCGGCCCCTGGAGGGACCGAGCGGCCATCTCCTTCTCGGCGCCGACCGGTTCGGACGCGATCTGCTGGGCCTGCTGGTGTGGGGGGCGCGGGTGTCGCTGCTGGTCGGGCTGCTGGCGGCGGTGCTGTCCGTGGCCATCGGCACCCTGGTCGGGGTCACGGCCGGGCACTTCCGCGGCGCCTACGCCACCGTGATGATGCGCGTCACGGACTGGTTCCTGGTGATGCCGACCCTGGTCCTCGCCATCGCGCTCGCCACCGTCATGTCCCGCTCCCTCGGCACCGTGATCCTGGCGATCGGGGTGACCACCTGGCCGACCACGGCCCGGCTGGTGCGGGCGCAGACACTGGCGGTGGAGTCCCGGCCGTACATCGAACGGGCCCGGGCGCTCGGTGGCGGGCACGGGCACATCATGGTCCGCCATGTGCTGCCCAACGTCATGCCGCTGGTGCTGGCCCAGACGACCCTGATGATCTCCTCGTCGATCCTCGCCGAGGCCACGCTCGCCTTCCTCGGTCTCGGCGACCCCACGGTCGTGTCCTGGGGCGGACTGCTCCAGGACGCCCGCGAGGCGGGCGCGGTCAGCTCCGGGGACTGGTGGTACCTGGTGCCGCCCGGCATCGCCATCGCCGTGGTCGCCCTGGCCTTCACACTGTGCGGCCGCGCTGTGGAGTCCGTTCTCAACCCCAGGCTGGGGGTGGCACGTTGACCCTGCTGGAGGTACGGAACCTCGAAGTGACCTACCCGGGCGGCGCGGCCGCGGTGCGGGGCGTGGACCTGTCGCTGGACGCGGGCCGGAAGCTCGGCATCGCGGGCGAGTCGGGCTGCGGCAAGTCCTCGCTGGCGCTCGCACTGCTCCGGCTGCTACCGGCCGGCACCCGGATCACCGGGGAAGTCCTGCTGGACGGCGAGGACGTGCTCACCATGCGCTGGGGACGGGTGCGGGCGGTCCGCTGGGCGGGCGCCTCGATCGTCTTCCAGGGCGCGATGCACTCCCTCAACGCCGTGCACCGGATCGGCGACCAGATCGCCGAGCCGATCCTGCTGCACCGAAAGACCACCGCGGCCGCGGCCAGAAGGCGGGCCGGGGAACTGCTGGAGCAGGTGGGCCTGCCGGCCGCGCGGGCAGCGGCGTATCCACACGAACTGTCGGGCGGACAGCGCCAACGGGTCATGATCGCCATGGCGTTGGCCTGTGATCCCCGCCTGGTCATCGCCGATGAACCCACCACCGCCCTGGACGTGATGGTCCAGGCACAGATCCTGCGGCTGATCGGTGACCTCGTCACCGAGCAGGACCTGGGACTGATCATGATCAGTCACGATCTGGCCGTGCTCGCCGACATCTGCGACCGGCTCGCGGTGATGTACGCGGGCCGCGTGGTGGAGGAGGGGGCCGCCAGGGCGGTCTACGAGAACGCCCGCCACCCCTACGCCAAGGCACTGTCGGCCGCGTTCCCGCGCATCGGCGACCCGGCCTCCCGGTTCGCCCCGCGTGGACTGGCCGGGGACCCCCCGGACCCGTCCGCCCTGCCCTCCGGCTGCGCCTTCCACCCGCGCTGTCCGGTGGCACTGGAGCTGTGCTCCACCGAGGCCCAGGCGCTGCGGGACCTGGGACAGGGGCGGCGCGCGGCCTGTGTGCACGTGGCGGACGCGGACTCCGGCACGGCAGCCGCGGCCGAGGACACGAGGAGCACGGCATGACGACACCACCGCCCCTGCTCAGCGCACAGGGACTGCACGTGGCCTTTCCCGGGCGGCACGGCGGTGCGCCGAGCCGCGCCGTGGACGGCGTCGAACTCGACATCCGGGCCGGGGAGATCGTGGCGCTCGTCGGCGAGTCGGGCTGCGGCAAGACGACCCTGGCCCGGACGCTGCTCGGCCTGGTGCGGCCGACCGCGGGGCACATCGGCTTCGGCGGGAAACCGCTGGAGTACACCTCGCGCTTCCTGAAGGCCTACCGCAGACGCGTCCAACTGGTGCTCCAGGACCCGAGCGGATCGCTCAACCCGCGGCACACGGTCTACGACGCGGTGGCCGAAGGACTGCGGATCCACGGGTACGCGGGGGACGAACGGGCGGCGGTCGCCGAGGCCCTGGCCAAGGCGGGACTCCGGCCGCCCGAACGGTTCTTCCTGCGCTATCCGCACGAGTTGTCGGGAGGCCAGCGGCAGCGCGTGGTGATCGCGGGAGCTCTCGTCCTGGAACCCGAACTCATCGTCGCCGACGAGCCGGTGGCCTCGCTCGACGCGTCCGTGCGCGGCGAGATCCTCGCGCTGCTCCTGCGGCTGCGGACCGAGTTCGGCCTCGCCGCCCTGGTGGTGACCCATGATCTGGGCCTGGCGTGGAACATCGCCGACCGGGTCGCGGTGATGTACCTGGGCCGGATCGTGGAGACGGGCCCGGTCGAGCAGGTGCTGACCGCGCCCCGGCATCCGTACACCCGGGCCCTGCTCTCCGTCCTGCCGGAGACGCCGGGCGAACCCGTGGTGCTGACCGGGGAGCCCCCGGACCCCTCACGCATCCCCGCCGGCTGCCGCTTCCACGTCCGCTGCCAGGTCCTGGCGAGCGGCGAGGCGGAGCAGGCGGGTGTCGCGGGGGCGTGCCGGGGCCAGGACCTGGAGATACTCGCCGGCGGCAGCGGGGAACAGGTGGCGTGCCACTGGGCCGGGGCTCAGGTGGTCAGCTGACCTGTGGCGCGGGCCGGTCGTCGGCGACCAGCTCGGCCTCGAATCCGTCGGTGTTCACGAGATAGGCCGCGTAGTGCTCCGGTCCCCCGGCATGGGGATACCGCTCCGCGAAGAGCGGCTGCCAGCCGTGCCGGGGCGCCTCGCCGGCCAGGGCGTCGACGTCCTCGCGGCTTCCGGCGTGGAACGCGAGGTGGTTCAGCCCCGGACGCATCCGGTCGTGACCGGTGCCGTTCATCGCGGGCGACTGCTCCACGACGAGATACGACGGCCCCTGGCGCCAGCTACGGCCGTGCTGCCACTCCTGGTAGGGCAGATAACCGAGCCGGCCGAGCAGCCAGCCCCATTCCCCGACCGCGCGCGGCAGGTCCGGTACCCACAGCTCGATGTGATGGAGCATCTCGCCCTTCCTCGGTGCACGGGGTCGTACAGGCCCGGAAATGCCGGTTCCCGGTACCTCGCGCGAGGTACCGGGAACCGTGCGGAGCCGGGAAGCCGTCAGGCCGCGTTCACGACGTCCTTCTCCTCGGCGAAGTGGCAGGCCGACTCGTGGGCCACCGGGGAGTCCACGTCCTTGAATCGCTCGGGGATCGCCAGGATCGGCGTCTCCACCGAGCACTTCTCCTGGGCCTTCCAGCAGCGGGTGCGGAACCGGCAGCCCGAGGGCGGGTTGGCCGGGGAGGGCACGTCGCCGGAGAGGATGATCCGCTCGCGGTGCTCGCGGGCGTCCGGGTCCGGAACGGGGACCGCCGACAGCAGCGCCTGGGTGTAGGGGTGCGTCGGGTGCTCGTAGATCTGCTCGTCCGAGCCGACCTCGACGACACGGCCGAGGTACATCACGCCCACGCGGTCCGAGATGTGCCGGACGATCGACAGGTCGTGCGCGATGAAGAGGTAGGAGAGGTTGAACTCGTCCTGCAGTCGCTCCATCAGGTTGATGACCTGCGCCTGGACGGACACGTCCAGCGCGGAGACCGGCTCGTCGCAGATGATGATCTCGGGGTTGAGCGCGAGACCGCGGGCGATGCCGATGCGCTGGCGCTGACCGCCCGAGAACTGGTGCGGATAGCGGTTGATGTACTCGGGGTTGAGGCCGACGACGTCCAGCAGCTCCTGGACCTTGCGCCGCCGGTCGCCCTTCGGGGCCACCTCGGGGTGGATGTCGAAGGGCTCACCGATGATGTCGCCCACCGTCATACGCGGGTTGAGCGAGGTGTACGGGTCCTGGAAGACCATCTGGATGTTGCGGCGCACGGCCTTCAGGGCGCGTCCGGACAGCTTGGTGATGTCCTGGCCCTTGTAGAAGATCTCGCCGGCCGTGGCCCGCTCCAGGTTCATCAGGAGCTTGGCCACCGTCGACTTGCCGCAGCCGGACTCGCCCACGATGCCCAGGGTCTCGCCCTGGTACAGGTCGAAGGACACGCCGTCGACGGCCTTGACCGCGCCGATCTGCCTCTTGAACAGGATGCCCTGGGTCAGCGGGAAGTGCTTGACCAGGTTGCGCACCTGAAGAATCGGCTCGCCGCGCTCGACCGGTGCCTCGACGGCCGCGACCGCCTCGTCCTCGGTGCGCGCGTCCACCACCTCGACGTCGGAGACGTTGGGCGTGGCGTCCGTGACGTCCTCCTTCTTACGGAGCTCAGCCATGGATCGTCTCCTTCCAGAAGTGGCACGCGGAGGCGCGGCCCACCAGTTCCGTACCGTCCTGCTCGGTCACCTGGACCAGTGCCGGGGCGTCGGTACGGCAGATGTCCTGCGCCCTGACGCAGCGGGGGTTGAAGGCGCAACCGGACGGGATCTGCTGCAGGTTCGGAGGCAGACCCTTGATCGCGAACAGCTCGTGCCCCTTCTGGTCGAGGCGCGGGATCGAGTCCAGCAGACCTCGGGTGTAGGGGTGGGCGGGCCGCTTGTACAGCTCGTGCACCGGGGCGGTCTCGACGATCCGGCCCGCGTACATGACGGCGATCTTGTCCGCGACGTCGGCGACCACACCGAGGTCGTGGGTGATCAGGATCAGACCCATGTTGTACTCGCGCTGGAGATCCGCGAGCAGGTCCATCACCTGGGCCTGAACGGTCACGTCGAGGGCCGTCGTGGGCTCGTCGGCGATGATCAGGTCCGGCTCCAGGGCCAGGGCCATGGCGATCATGATGCGCTGGCGCATACCGCCGGAGAACTGGTGCGGGTAGTCGCCCACCCGCTGGGCGGCGGCCGGGATACGCACCCGGTCCATCAGCTCGATGGCCTTGGCCTTGGCGTCCTTGCGGGACATGCCCTTGTGCGCCCGGAACATCTCGCCGAGCTGGAAGCCCACCGACAGCACGGGGTTGAGCGAGGACAGGGCGTCCTGGAAGATCATCGCCATCTTGGCGCCGCGCAGCTTGCGCCGCTCGTTCTCCGACAGGGCCAGGATGTCCTGTCCCTGGAAGAAGATCTGTCCCTGGCTGATCCGTCCGGGCGGGCTGTCCAGGATGCCCATGATCGCCTGGGCGGTGACGGACTTGCCCGAACCCGACTCACCGAGAACGGCGAGCGTCTCGCCGGCGTTGACGCTGTAGTTGACGCCGTTGACCGCCTTGGTCACCGCGTCCCGGACCTTGAACTCCACATGCAGGTCCCGGACTTCGAGCAGCGGGGCGGTCCCGTCCGGCCCGGTGTTCGCCGGGGCCATGTCGAGGCTGGTCATGCCATCACCTTCGTCTTGCTTCAAAAGGGGTCGACTCACGGCGGTGCCTCACCGGAGCTTCGGGTCGAGGGCGTCGCGCAGGCCGTTGCCGAGCAGGATGAAGCCCAGCGCGGTGATGACGATCGCAAGGCTGGGGTAGGTCCACATGAAGTCCTTGACACCCATGAAGTTGCGACCGGCCGAGATCATGTTCCCCCACTCGGCCACCTGCGGGTCCACACCCACACCCAGGTACGACAGCGACGCCTCGGCGACGATCGAGATGCCGACGTTGCTCGTGCCGTACACCAGCACCGAGGTGATGGAGTTGGGCAGGATGTGCTTGCGGATGATCCGGCCCTGGCCGGCGCCCAGCGCCTTCGCCGCGTGCACATAGTCCATCTCGCGCACGGAGAGGATCTGGCTGCGCAGCAGGCGGGCGAACGTGGCCCAGGTGAAGACACCGAGGGAGATCACGACGGGCAGCACACCGCGGCCCATCAGCAGGATGATCACGATGGCGCCGACGAGCAGCGGAAAGGCGAAGAATATGTCCGCCATGCGCATGATCACGGTGTCCACCCAGCGGCCGTAGTAACCGGCGAGGGCGCCCAGGGTGACACCGATGACGAGTGCGAGCAGGATCGAGGCGAGGCCGACGATCACCGCGATCTGGCTGCCGTAGATGAGGCGGGACAGCTGGTCCCGGCCGAGGGCGTCGGTACCGAGCAGATGGCTGCCGCCCGGGGACTGCAGCGTCGCGTTCAGGTCCTGCTTCAGCGGGTCGTACGGCGCGATCACCGGGGCCAGCACGGCGACGAGGACCAGCACGCCGATGATGGCCAGTCCGACCACGGCCAGCTTGTTGGCGAAGAAGCGGTGCCGGATGTCGGCCCACTGGCTGACCCGGGCGACGCTGGGTTCCGCGCCCGGCTGTGCCGCGGCGGGTTCGGCCTGCGTCGGCCCTCCCGTGCCCGTGACGAGTTCGGTCATGGTGTGACTCCTAGATGAGGGCGACCCAGCCGGTCAGGCGAGCCGGATGCGCGGGTCGAGGGCGGCGTACAGCAGGTCGACGACCAGGTTGAGCACGACGAAGATCGCCACGCTGATCGTCACCACACCCACGATGACGGGGTTGTTGTTCTGCTGGATCGCCTGGACCAGCGCAAGGCCGATGCCGTTCCAGTTGAAGATCGTCTCCGTGATGATCGCGCCGCCGAGCAGAGACCCGAACGAGATGCCCAGGTACGTGATGACAGGGATGACCGAGTTCCGCAGGACATGGCGGAAGAGGACGGTCCGACCCGACAGCCCCTTCGCCACCGCGGTCTTGACGTAGTCGGCGCGCAGGACTTCGAGCATGGAGCTCCGGGCCAGCTGCGCGACGAGCGCCGCGTCGATGATCGCGAGGGTCACCGCGGGCAGCACCATCGACTTGAAGCCGCCGTCCGCGATGAGCGGGAACCAGCCCAGCTCCACCACGAAGACACGCTGCATGATCATGCCGAGCACGATGGAGGGGATACCGATGGCCAAGGTGGTGACGAAGGTGGCCGACACGTCCCAGATCGAGTATCTGCGAATGGCCGAGACGATGCCCACGGCCAGACCGATCACGATGTCGATCGCGATGGCGAACACCGCCAGCTTCGCCGTGTTGGCCAGCTTCGGCTTGAGGATCTCCGTCACCGGCCGGCCCTGCGTGTAGTCCGTGCCGAGATCACCGGTGACCAGCTTGCCGACGTAGTTGCCGTACTGCACGACGAGCGGCTTGTCGAGCCCGTACTGCTTGTGCAGCTCCGCGATCACCGCCGGGTCACGTGCCTTGTCGCTGCCCGCGATCTGCCCGACCGGGTCACCTGGCAACACGAACAAGCAGGCGAACAGGATCAGCGTCGCGCCGAGCGTGACGACGATCAACTGGCCCAGCCTGCGGACCACGTACCTTCCCATGACATGCCTCTCTGCGCCTCGCTGCCGCTTCCCAGCGGCTTCCCAGCCCCGGACGGGGGGTGTGGGGGTGGGGGCGGGAGGGCGGTCACACCCTCCCGACGGTCGTCGGGGGCCGCAGTGTCCGAGCCACAGCTCGGCACCACGACCCCCAATTCACCGGACACCGCTGTCAGCGGCGCCTGACTACTTCAGGCTGATCTCCGGCAGGTTCGGGTCCTCGTGGAAGTCCATCTGGATGTTCCCGAACTTCTTGGTGTTCGCGAGACGCTCCTGGGTGCGGTTCCACAGGGGGATGAGCGCCATGTCGTCCAGGGCCTTCTTCTCCGCCTGCTTGTACAGCGCGTTGCGGCCCGCCTGGTCCGCGGTGGCACGGGCCTTGGCGACCAGGTCGTCGAAGGCCTTGTTGCTGTAGCGCTCGCGGTTGTCACCGGTGACCTTGCCGGACGCGTCCTTGTTGATGGACGCGGAGTCCAGCAGCGGGAAGAGGTAGTTGTCCGGCGTCGGGTAGTCCGCACCCCAGGCGAAGCGGTACAGGCCCGAGGCGCCCGGCTTCTGCTGGTCGGCGAGGAGCTCGGCGAACGGCTTGCCGACGGTCTTCACCTTCAGGCCGAGGACGTCCTGCAGCTGCGCCTGGACGGCCTGGATCCACTCCTCGTGACCGGCACCGGTGTTGTAGGCCAGCTCGATGGTGTCGCCCGGCTTCAGGCCGCCTTCCTTGGCGAGCTCCTTGGCCTTGGCCTTGTCCTGGCCGATGCAGGAGGTGCACAGGTCCTTCTGGTACACGTCCTTGAAGACCGGCGGCAGGATCGTCGCCGACTTCGTCATCATGCCCTGGAAGACACCCTTGATGATGGCGTCCCGGTCGATGGCGTACGACACGGCCTCGCGGGCCTTGACGTCCTTCAGCGGGCCGTTGTCCATGATCGGCAGCAGGTAGTTCATGCCGTTGGTGTCCTGCTGGATCCACTCACCCTGCGGGCTGTACGTGGCCTTGGCCGACGTCAGCTGCGGGGTGGGCATACGCGCCCAGTCGTACTGACCCGACTGGAAGCCCTGGAGCTCCAGCGTGCTGCTGTTGTTCGGGTTCAGGATGTCGATCTGGACCTTGTCCAGGTGAGCCTTCGTCAGGCCGTACGAGTCGTTGCGGACCAGCGTGATCGACTTGTTGTGCTGCCACGAACCCTGCATCTTGAAGGGGCCGTTGCCGATCGGCGACTCGTTGTACGTCTTGTTGTGGGCGTCGCCGGCGACCTTCGGAACCGGGCTGAAGACCGTGTGCGTGGTCTTGATGTAGAACTCGAAGTCCGCCGCGGACAGCTTCACCTGAAGCGTGTACGGGTCCGGCGCGGTCAGGCCGCTCATCGTCTGGGCCTTGCCCGCCTGCACGTCGGCGAAGCCCTGGATGCCCGCCATGTGGTAGGCCACGTCGGACGCGGCCGCCTTCACCGCGACACGGTTCCAGCCACGGATGAACGCAGCGGCGTCCACGGGCTCACCGTTGGTGAACTTGGTGCCCTTCTTGATGCTGAAGGTCCAGGTCTTGCCGTCGGCGCTGACCTTCTTCGAGGTGGCGAGCGCCGGAACGACCTGGCCGTCCGGAGTCGGGTCGTACAGACCCGTGAAGAGGTTGTCCGTGACAAGGGTGCCCTCGGACTCCTGCGCGTTGTACGGGTCGATGGCTACGGGCTCGGTGATACCCAGCCGGAAGGTGCCGCCGTCCTTGCCGGAGCCACTGTTGCTGCCCTTGCCGCTGTTGTCGCTGCCGCCACCGCAGGCGGTCGCAGCGAGAGCGACGAGTACCGTCCCGGCGACCCACTTGGCGCTGCTGGCACCACGCATGGGTTCCTCCTCATGAGTCCTGTTGTTCACCGCAAGACGGAGCACACGACATCCCACGGACAGTAAGAACGGGGAAGATCGGGTACATCCGCACGCTCGTGAGTCGGGCGCCTCCTTCGGCGCATGACCCATTGACCCGAGCTCTACGCGCCTAACTATCTGCCAATCGGCTATGGCTGAACCACACCTCCAAGGTCTCGGTTCGATCACACCTGACGGCTACTTCTTCCAAAATCCGGACAAACGGTTTGCCGAAAGATCCCTGCGAAACGGACTTGTTACACAACTATCGATGCGGAGTGTCCGTATAGCGGACAAGGTGCGGTAAAGCAGTTGCGCTCGACGGAGGGGAAGTGCACTCGACGCCGAAGGTGAGACGAACCGCAACAAACCGCTGCGCGGCAACCGCGCAATTCGGTGACCCTAGCGCCGAAGGGTCAGAGACAGGGGCGAACCGACCCCTCGATGCGGACCATAGGGAAAACCCTGTACTCGGTGACCGCGCCGGGTCGCACGGCGCCATACGGCGACGTGGTTCCGCCGGTCACAGAGCGTGACGGAATGCGCGGCTGCGGTGTCCCCGACCGCGGTCCGTCCCGTCCGCGCGACGTGCCGAGGCGCCTCCGTCCGGGCACCCGTACCATGGGGTGAGGCCGTGGCATGTTCAGCCCGGCAGGGCCCGCGTAACACAGATGTACGCGCAGGCCGTCCTCACCACTCGGGAGTACTGCGCAATATGGCCACGCGCCACGACATCCGCAACGTCGCCATCGTCGCCCACGTCGACCACGGGAAGACGACCATCGTCGACGGCATGCTGAAGCAGGCCGGTGCCTTCGCCGCCCACCAGCTCGACCAGGTCGACGACCGGGTCATGGACTCCAACGACCTGGAGCGTGAGAAGGGCATCACGATCCTCGCCAAGAACACGGCGGTGAAGTATCACCCCAAGGACGGCGGGGAGCCCATCACGATCAACATCATCGACACCCCCGGCCACGCCGACTTCGGCGGCGAGGTCGAGCGCGGTCTGTCGATGGTCGACGGTGTCGTGCTGCTCGTCGACGCGTCCGAGGGCCCGCTGCCGCAGACCCGGTTCGTGCTGCGCAAGGCGCTCCAGGCCAAGCTGCCCGTCATCCTGTGCATCAACAAGACGGACCGCCCGGACGCCCGCATCGACGAGGTCGTCAACGAGACGTACGACCTCTTCCTCGACGTCGACGCCGACGAGGACCAGATCGAGTTCCCGATCGTCTACGCCTGCGGCCGTGACGGCATCGCCTCCCTGACCAAGCCGGACGACGGCACGGTCCCGGCCGACTCCGACAGCCTGGAGCCGTTCTTCTCCACCATCCTGGAGCACATCCCGGCCCCGACCTACGACGAGGACGCCCCGCTCCAGGCGCACGTCACCAACCTGGACGCCGACAACTTCCTCGGCCGTATCGCGCTGCTCCGCGTCGAGCAGGGCGAGCTGCGCAAGGGCCAGACCGTCACCTGGATCAAGCGCGACGGCACGACCAGCAACGTGCGCATCAGCGAGCTGATGATGACCGAGGCCCTCACCCGTAAGCCCGCCGAGAAGGCCGGCCCGGGTGACATCTGCGCCGTCGCCGGTATCCCCGAGATCATGATCGGCGAGACCCTGGCCGACACGGAGAATCCGGTCGCGCTGCCGCTGATCACGGTGGACGAGCCCGCGATCTCCATGGTGATCGGTACCAACACCTCGCCGCTGGTCGGCAGGGGCGGCACCGGCAAGGGCGCCAACGCGAAGGCCACCGTCAAGGACCGCAAGGTCACCGCCCGCCAGGTCAAGGACCGCCTCGACCGCGAGCTGATCGGCAACGTCTCGCTGCGGGTCCTCGACACCGACCGGCCCGACGCCTGGGAGGTGCAGGGCCGCGGTGAGCTGGCGCTGGCCATCCTGGTGGAGACCATGCGCCGTGAGGGCTACGAGCTGACGGTCGGCAAGCCGCAGGTCGTCACCAAGGACGTCGACGGCAAGGTCCACGAGCCGGTCGAGCGCATGACGATCGACGTGCCCGAGGAGCACATGGGCGCCGTCACGCAGCTCATGGGTGTCCGCAAGGGCCGGATGGACAACATGTCCAACCATGGCTCCGGCTGGGTCCGCATGGAGTTCGTCGTGCCGTCGCGCGGTCTGATCGGCTTCCGTACGGAGTTCCTGACCGGCACCCGCGGCACGGGTATCGCCCACTCCATCCACGAGGGCCACGAGCCCTGGTTCGGCCCCCTGCAGACCCGTAACAACGGCTCCCTGGTCGCCGACCGCTCCGGCAGCGTCACCGCGTTCGCGATGACGAACCTCCAGGAGCGCGGCACGCTCTTCATCGAGCCGGGCACCGAGGTGTACGAGGGCATGATCGTCGGCGAGAACTCCCGCGCCGACGACATGGACGTCAACATCACCAAGGAGAAGAAGCTCACCAACATCCGGTCGGCCACGTCGGACATCGCCGAGTCGATCGTGCCGCCGCGCAAGCTGTCGCTGGAGCAGTCCCTGGAGTTCTGCCGCGACGACGAGTGCGTCGAGGTGACGCCGGAGGCCGTCCGCATCCGCAAGGTCGTCCTCGACCAGCGTGAGCGGGCCCGCTCCGCGAGCCGCGCCAAGCACAGCTGATCGCGGAAGCACCCCGCCGGATCTCCCCGAGGCCCGGCCGCCAGGGGCGGCCGGGCCTCGGGTTTGGTACCTGTCGGAGCTGCCCTAGTGCGACGGGGACGGGCTGGCGGACGGCTTCCCGCCCTTCTTCAGGAAGCCCATGTCCTCGTAGACCGGGGTCTGGAAGCCGAAGGCGCCCGCGTTGGCGAGGTCGGCACGGGTCACCGTGAGCTGGGGGCGCTGGTAGAGGGGGATCGAGCCCGCGGCGGCCCAGATGTGGGCGTCGGCCTTGCGCACCAGGTCCCGCTCCTCGCCCTCGTCCAGCGTGGCGATGGCCTGGTCGAAGAGCTGGTCGACCTGGTCGGTGCCGACCCGGGTGTAGTTCTGCTCCACGCTCAGCGAGCCGTCCGCCGCCGGCACCGGCTTGGCGTAGATCGGCCGGTCGTCGGTCGCCGGGAACGCGGTCGCCGGCCAGGAGTACAGCGCCAGGTCGTAGTCGCCGGACGCGACGTGGTCCTTGAAGAAGGCGTCGTCGGGGACCTTGGTGATCTCCGTACGGATCCCGATCTTGTCCAGCATGCGGGCAATACGGTCCCCCACGGTCTGCAGGGACCGCGAGCCGGGCCCGGACGGCAGCACGAACTTCAGCTGCAGCGGCTTGCCGTTCTTGGCGAGCACCCCGGCCGCGGCGCCGGCCGGAGCGGCGGTGCCCTTGGGCGCGTAGGCCCCCGGCGGGGGTCCACCCTGCTGGGCGGGCTCCCGGACGAGGTGACGGGGCTTGTCGTCCTCGCCCGAGTCGCCGCGCCGGTCCGTGCCCGCCGTGCTCCCGGCACCCCGCGTCCTGCCCGCGTCCCCCGAGTTCTTGTCGCCCTCGGAGCCGGCCGCCTTCGCCTTGACCGAGCCGTTCACCCAGCCCGCCTCGGCCAGCAGCTTCTGTGCCTCCTTTGTGTCCTGGTTGCCGATGGCACCGCTGCCGTCGGCGTACGCGTCCTGCCCCGCGAGCGCGAGATGGCTGCCGACCGGGACCGCGGGCAGCCCGAGCGGCTTGAGCACGAGTCCGGCCAGCTGGGTGCGGTCCAGGGAGCGGGCCACGGCCCGGCGCACCCGCTCGTCGGAGAGCGGGCCCCGGCCGCCGTTCAGGGCGAGCTGGGCGTAGGCGGGCTCCAGGGATCTGCGGAGCACAAAGCCGTTCAGCGTCTGCTGGTTGTAGGGGCCCGCCGCGCCCGGCGAGGCGCTCCCGCTCGGCTCCGTGCCCGGCGAGGCGCTCCCGCTCGACTCCGTGCCCGGCGAGGCGCTCCCGCTCGACTCTGTGCCCGGCGAGGCGCTCCCGCTCGGCTCCGTGCCCGGCGAGGAGCCCTGCCGGGGGGTGCCGCCCTTGTCGCGCGCGGCGAGCGTGATCCGGTCGGCCTCCTCCGGGTCGACCTCCGCCATGTCGAGCTTCCCGTCGGCGAGCGCGGCGGCCCGCTGGTCGCGTGGGACGGCCACGAGGTCGATCTCGGAGAGCTTGGCCGGCCGGCCCCACCAGCGCGGGTTACGGCTGAGGGTGACGGTGCCGTGGTCGCGGTCGACCGACTGGATGCCGAACGGGCCGGAGGTGACCTTCAGGCCGCCTCGCGCCCCGTCGTTGAAGCTCCCCGGAGTACCCATGACGTCCTTCGGGTACAGCGGCGAGAACAGCGACCTCCAGTCGGCGTACGGCTTGGCGAAGGTGACCTTGACCTCGAGGTTGTTCGCGCCGCGCTCGATCTTCTGGATCCGGTCGTAGCCGGCGTTGCGGGCGGTCCAGTACTTGTGGTCCTTGCCGGACAGGGCGCGCCACTGGGCGGCGAAGTCGTCGGCGCCGATCTCCCGGCCGTCGCTCCAGACGGCCTGCTGGTTCAGGCGGTAGACGACGACCTGCTTGGGCTCGGTCGACACGACCTTGGCGGACTCCAGATAGGCGGAGTTCACCTGCGGCCGTCCGTTCACGTCGAGCCGGAACATCGAGGGCAGCACGGCCCCCGCGATCCGGCTGGTCGCGGCGTCGGCGTCGGCCTGGAAGGCGTTCAGGGTCCCGGGCACGTCGTCGACCGCCCAGCGCAGGGTGCCGCCGTCGCTGACGAGGTTGCGGCCGGCCGGGGCGATGTCCTGCCCGGCGGCCGGTGTGCTCGCCTTCTTCTCGTCGGAGCTGCAGGCGGCGAGCGCGGTCACCGCGAGGGCTCCCGCAGTGAGGAATGTGACCGAGCGCAGCACCGCGCTCCGTCCGACGCCGTCGTGGGACATCACGTCTACCTCCGGGAGCCACTTCACAGATGAGCGGGCGTTATGACCAGCTTTGTTGGTATTTAGAGCTGATCAGATGTATGGGCCCACTGAAGTGCAAAGGGTTCAGTGGAACGCGGCGACACGGCGACACGGGCCGGAAACCCCACCCGATCGGCGCAAAGATCCCCCCGCCCCCCGGCGCCGGAGCCCCACATTTGGGACGATGAGGGGGCGGGAGGCTCGAATCCGGTCCGCACGCCCCCCTGTGCGTCGGCCAATCACTGCACGTCCCTTCACATCGGCAGGTGTGACGCGCAACACTCGCAGGCGCATGAACGTCACCACCTCGGGCCACTCGTGCCCTGGAAGTGAGGTCACGTCATGTCCGTGCACGACGAACTGACGTCGGTCCAGCGGTGCCTCGACGACCTGTACCGGTCGGTGGGACGCCTGGAACAGCAGCTGGGCGGCGGTGGGCTCGAGATACGCCGGGTCCGCACCGACGCCGACCATCTGCGCGAGAGCGTGGCCCTGCTGCGCGAGGCGGCCGACGCCTCCCGCGCGGCCCCGCGTGTCGAGCTGGTGACGATCTCCGACGCCCCGTACGACAGCACTCTGTGGACCGACTCGGACGACGAGGGACTCGGCGCCCGAAACCGGCACGCACCCTGACCCCCGGCGCGCCCCGGAGGCGACCGACCCACGAGAGAGGTGCGCTTTCCTTGAGCACTGGGACCACTGGCACGGAACCCCCCGACACCGAACCCCGGCCGCCCGGCGACGGAGTGCGCACCGGCACCCGCGCCGCGATCGCCGTCCCGCACCTGCGCACCGACCGCTGGTGGCTCGCGCCCGCGGCCACCGCCGCCGGGCTGCTGGCGTTCGTCGTGTACTCGACCTGGCGGGCCTTCGCCGACGCGGACTACTACGCGGCGCCGTACGTCTCGCCGTTCTACTCCCCCTGTCTCGCCGAGCGCTGCCGGACCATGCACGCGGGCCCCAACGCCGATCTCTTCGGCAGCTGGTGGGCGATCTCCCCGGCGATCATCATCCTGATCTTCCCGCTCGGCTTCCGTCTGACCTGCTACTACTACCGCAAGGCCTACTACCGCGGCTTCTGGCTGTCGCCGCCGGCCTGCGCGGTGGCGGAACCGCACCGCACGTACACGGGCGAGACCCGCTTCCCGCTGATCCTGCAGAACCTCCACCGGTATTTCTTCTACGCGGCCCTGCTGGTGGCGGGCGTCCTCACCTACGACACGGTGCTCGCCTTCCGCGACAGCCACTACCGCTGGGGACACATGGGGCTCGGCACCGTGGTGTTCCTGGTGAACATCGTGCTGATCTGGGCGTACACCCTCTCCTGCCACTCCTGCCGGCACATCGTCGGCGGCAGGCTCAAACACTTCTCCCGGCACCCCGTGCGCTACCGGATGTGGGGCTTCGTCAGCAGGCTGAACGCCCGTCACATGCTGCTGGCCTGGGCGTCGCTGGTCAGCGTGGCGCTCGCCGACTTCTACGTGTACCTGGTGGCGTCCGGCGCCTTCGACGATCCGCGCTTCTTCTAGTGAGTGGGGCCTTGTGATGTCCGTGGTCGACCGGCAGGAGTGGGACGTCGTCGTGGTCGGGGCCGGCGGGGCCGGCCTCCGGGCCGCCATCGAGGCCCGAGAACGCGGCGCCCGTACGGCCGTGATCTGCAAGTCGCTGTTCGGCAAGGCGCACACCGTGATGGCGGAGGGCGGCATCGCGGCGGCGATGGGCAACGCCAACCCGCACGACAACTGGCAGGTGCACTTCCGCGACACCCTGCGCGGCGGGAAGTTCCTCAACCAGTGGCGGATGGCCGAGCTGCACGCGCGCGAGGCCCCCGAGCGGGTCTGGGAACTGGAGACCTGGGGCGCCCTGTTCGACCGCACGAAGGACGGCCGCATCTCCCAGCGCAACTTCGGCGGTCATGAGTACGCGCGCCTCGCGCATGTCGGCGACCGTACGGGCCTGGAGCTGATCCGCACGCTGCAGCAGAAGATCGTCGCGCTCCAGCAGGCGGACAAGAAGGAGACCGGGGACTACGAGTCCCGGCTGAAGGTCTTCCAGGAGTGCACGGTCACCCGGATCCTCAAGTCCGGGGACCGGGTGTCCGGGGTCTTCGCCTACGAACGGGAGTCCGGCCGGTTCTTCGTGCTGGAGGCGCCCGCCGTGGTGATCGCGACGGGCGGCATCGGCAAGTCCTTCAAGGTTACGTCGAACTCGTGGGAGTACACGGGCGACGGACACGCGCTGGCCCTGCTCGCCGGGGCGCCGCTGCTGAACATGGAGTTCGTGCAGTTCCACCCGACGGGCATGGTCTGGCCGCCGTCGGTGAAGGGCATCCTCGTCACCGAGTCGGTGCGCGGCGACGGCGGGGTGCTCAGGAACTCCGACGGCAAACGGTTCATGTTCGACTACATCCCGGATGTCTTCAAGGAGAAGTACGCGCAGACCGAGGACGAGGCCGACCGCTGGTACGAGGACCCGGACAACAACCGGCGCCCACCGGACCTGCTCCCCCGTGACGAGGTCGCGCGCGCCATCAACGCCGAGGTGAAGGCGGGCCGCGGCTCCCCGCACGGCGGTGTGTTCCTCGATGTCTCCACCCGGATGCCCGCCGAGGTCATCCGGCGCCGGCTGCCGTCCATGTACCACCAGTTCAAGGAGCTGGCGGACGTCGACATCACCGCCGAGGCGATGGAGGTCGGGCCGACCTGCCACTACGTGATGGGCGGTATCGCGGTCGCCTCGGACACGGCGGCGGCCCGCGGGGTCCCGGGGCTGTACGCGGCCGGGGAGGTGGCCGGCGGGATGCACGGCTCCAACCGGCTGGGCGGCAACTCGCTCTCCGACCTGCTGGTCTTCGGGAGGCGGGCGGGGCTGCACGCGGCACAGTACGCGACCGCGGCCGCCGAACGCCCCACGGTCGACGACGCCCAGGTGGACACCGCCGCGGCGGAGGCCCTGCGCCCGTTCTCGGCGGAGGGGCCGGCACCCGGCGAGGAGACCGGACACCCGCCGGAGAACCCGTACACCCTGCACCAGGAACTCCAGCAGACCATGAACGACCTGGTCGGGATCATCCGCCGGGACGCGGAGATGCGGCAGGCGCTGCAGAAGCTGGGAGAGCTGCGGGCGCGGGCGCGCCGGGCGGGTGTCGAGGGACACCGCCAGTTCAACCCGGGCTGGCACCTCGCCCTGGATCTGCGGAACATGCTGCTGGTCAGCGAGTGCGTGGCCCGGGCCGCCCTGGAGCGGACGGAGTCGCGCGGCGGGCACACCCGGGAGGACTTCCCGGCGATGGATCGCGCCTGGCGCCGCGTCAATCTGCTGTGCCGGCTGGCCGACCCCACCGGCGGTCTGGCGGCGACGGACCCGGCCCGCGGCCAGATCACCCTGGCCCGCGAGACCACCGAACCCATCCGCACCGACCTGCTCGCCCTCTTCGAGAAGGAGGAGCTGGTCAAGTACCTGGCCGAAGAGGAGCTGTACGAATGAGCGGCTACGAGGCCCGATTCAAGGTGTGGCGGGGCGACACGGAGGGCGGCGGCCTGAAGGACTTCACGGTCGAGGTCCACGAGGGCGAAGTAGTGCTGGACATCGTCCACCGCCTCCAGGCCACCCAGGCGCCCGACCTCGCGGTGCGCTGGAACTGCAAGGCGGGCAAGTGCGGTTCGTGCTCGGCGGAGATCAACGGGCAGCCCCGGCTGATGTGCATGACGCGGATGTCGGTGTTCGAGCGGGACGAGACGATCACGGTGACCCCGCTGCGCGGTTTCCCGGTGATCCGCGACCTCGTGACGGACGTGGGCTTCAACTACCGCAAGGCGCGCGAGATCCCGTCCTTCGTGCCGCCCCCGGGAGTCGCCCCCGGCGAGTACCGCATGATGCAGGAGGACGTGGACCGGTCGCAGGAGTTCCGCAAGTGCATCGAGTGCTTCCTGTGCCAGGACACCTGTCATGTTGTCCGCGACCACGAGGAGAACAAGCAGGTGTTCGCCGGTCCGCGCTTTCTGATGCGGGTGGCGGAGCTGGACATGCACCCTCTGGACGCGGCCTCGGAGACGGGCCTGGACCGCAGGCGCACGGCCCAGGACGAGCACGGCCTCGGCTACTGCAACATCACCAAGTGCTGCACGGAGGTGTGCCCCGAGGGCATCAAGATCACGGACAATGCGCTGATCCCGATGAAGGAGCGCGCGGTCGACCGCAAGTACGACCCGCTGGTGTGGCTCGGGTCGAAGATCAGGAAGCGTCCGGCGGCCGGGTGAGCGCCTGATCGCGGCCGTACGAGGCCCGTCAGACGCGCACGCGACCGGGGCGCCGCCCGAGGATCTGCAACACCACGCCGGCCACCATCAGAACGAACCCGCAGGGGGCCACGATGTCGAGGGTGGTCGTGCCGCCGCTGGGGACGACGAATCTGAACAGCGCCATCCCCGCGACGAAGAGCAGCGCCCCGGAGCCCCACAGCCGGGGCCGCAGCACATATCCGCGCTGCCACGACGGCACGATCACCCGGCCGGTGGTGAGGGCAGTGACGCCGACGACGCCGTAGAGAACGACGACCAGCGCAAAGGCGATCAGCGATATGACGTGAAACATCGGGCCCCCCGGTGTGTGGTGGCCTGATCATGGCACCACCGCCTGCGGATGCCCAGATCCGCCCCCCGCACCGGCACACTCCGCTCGCGGCGCCGCGTCATCGGTCCTACGCTCCGGAATGTGACGCCGCCCACCCGTCGGCGCCGGTCGTGCCGGGCCGCCGCGTTCCGAGCCGTGCGACGGGCCCCTGTCGCGTTCGGGGCGATGCTGGTGGCGGTCGCGCTGGGGGCGGTGGCCGGGGCCGGACGCGACCGGGCCGCGACCGGTGATCTGGCGCTGCCGCTGATCGCCGCGGTCGCCGCCGTGGCGGTGGCGGTCTACACGTCGGTGCGGCGCAGACGGCGTACCAGGACGCGCACGACGCCCGGAGGACGGGTGCCCACCGTCGTACCGCTGGACGAACTCGACCGGCGGGCACGGCGGTTGCTCGTCGAGACCGACGACTGTGTGCGCACCAGCCGGGAGGAGCTGCGGTGGGCCGCCGCGCAGCTCGGGGACGAGGCGACACGGGAGTACGCCCAGGCGCTGGAGGACGCCGCGTCCGAACTGGCGGCGGCCTTCGGGATGCGGCAGCGGCTCGACGAGGGGGAGGGCGGGGCGCGGGCGCTGCTGGAGGAGATCGTGGCGCGGTGCGAAGCGGCCGGGCGGAGGCTGGACGCCCAGGCGGCCGGGTTCGACGGGGCGCGGGCGCTGGAGCGGACCGCGCGGGAGGCGCTGGAGCGTGCCGAGGCACGGTCCCGGGAGTCGGTGGCGCGGGTCGCGAAGACGGACGACACGCTCACCGGGTTGCGCGAGCGGTACGCGCTGTCCGCGTGTCTGCCGGTGGCGGGCCATCAGGACGTCGCCGAGGACCGGCTGTCCTTCGCCGCGTCCTGCCTTCACCGGGGCCGCCGGGCCGCGGAGCGGGGGGAGACGGGGGACGCGACGGTTCTGCTGCGCGCGGCCGAGGCCGCCGTCGGCCAGGCGGACCTGCTGGCGGCGGGCGTCGCACGGCTGGCATCGGCGCTGACGGCGGCGGCGGACGCGCTGCCCGGCGCCCTGACGGCGATGGAGAACGACATCGCGCAGGCCGCCGCGGAACCCGCCCGCGCGGATCTGCGGACCCGGACCGCCCAGGGCAGGGTGCTGGTGGCCGAACTGCGGCGGGAGCCGGGTGGGGAGGGCGTCGCCGACGGCAAGAACGCCTCCGGTGAAGAGACGGCGGCCGGGGAGCGGGAGGCGGAAAGCTCCTCCGGTGACGAGACGGCGGCCGGGGAGCGGGAGGCGGAGAACGCCTCCGGTGACGAGACGGCGGCCGGGGAGCGGGAGGCGGAGGGTCCGGGGACGGCGGACCGGGGAGCGCTCGATCCGGTCGGGGCGCTGCGGCGGATCGAGGACGTGACCGCCGGGCTGGACCGGGCGTCACAGCGGCGGCCGGAGGGGGCGTCGGCCCTCGACCGGCTGGACCGTGCCCTGCTCGTCGCCCGTGGCAGCGTCGGTGCCGCGTCGGACTACGTGACCACGCACCGCGGAGCGGTCGGCTGTGAGGCCCGCACCTGGCTCGCGGAGGCGGAGCGACGGCTGCACGCGGCGGAGCGCGCGGGCACTCCCGTGTCCGCCGTGGCCCTCAGCGACGCCCGGGAGGCGGACGCGTTCGGCCGCCGGGCCCGGCAGCTCGCGGAGCGGGACGTACGGACGTACGGGACGCCGTACGGCGAAGGTCTGTGGACGGGTGGCGCCGTGCTCGGCGGGATCCTGCTCGACGCTCCACACCGCCCGGGCGCCCCGGGCGGCGGCGGGCCCGCGAGCTACGGCGGACCGGGCACGCGGGCGCGCAGGGGCGGCGGGGACCTGTTCCGGCGCCGGCGGAAAGCAGACGACCGGATCTAGTGCCCCAACAACGTTCGCCGCGTCGCGACGCCCGGCGCGTGCTCTCGCCGCACCCGAAAGCCCAAGTACGTCCAGTACGAGACCTTCCGGCCGACAGGCCGAGAGGGCTTGCCGGACGCCGCTCCTTGACGGGCAAACGTTGCCTGCCGGGGCACTAGAAAAGGCTCAGCAGGGCCTCCGCCGGGTCCACGATCCCGTTCTCGCCGTCCGGGAGCGGGAGTTCGAACCAGACCGTCTTGCCGCGCGGTGTACGGCGCGAGCCCCAGGCCGCGGAGAGCAGCCCGACCAGTTGCAGACCGCGGCCTCCCTCGTCGGTGTCCCGGGCGCGCCGGCGGCGGGGCTGGACCAGGCCCGCGTCCCACACCTCGCACACCAGCGTCCGGTCGAGCAGCAGCCGTAGTCTGATCTCGCCCTCGCCGTATCGCAGGGCGTTCGTCACCAACTCGCTGACCAGCAGCTCCGTGGTGTCCACCAGGGGCTCCAGGTCCCAGGCGAGCAGCTGGCCGCGCGTGTACTCCCGGGCCCGGCCCACGCTGCGCGGCTCCCGCGGGAGCGTCCAGTCCCCGACGGACTCGGCCGGCAGTCCCTGGACACGAGCCATCAGCAACGCGATGTCGTCCTCGCCGTGATGCGAGTCCAGGGTGTTGAGGACGTGGTCGCAGACGTCCTCCAGGGGCTGGGAGGGGTCCGTGAGCGCGCCCACGAACGCCTGGAGGCCCTCGTCCAACGGATGGTCCCGGGACTCGACGAGGCCGTCCGTGTAGAGCGCGAGCAGGGCGCCCTCGGGCAGTTCGACCTCCACCTCCTCGAAGGGCTCGCCGCCCACGCCGAGCGGCATCCCGGGCGGCACGTCCAGCATCAGCGCGGGCTGGCCCGGTTCCACGACCACCGGCGGGAGATGGCCCGCGTTGGCGAAGGTGCAACGGCGCGTGACCGAGTCGTAGACCGCGTAGACACAGGTCGCGAGGTACACCTCGGACAGGTCGGCCTCGCGCGGCCGGCGGGCGGCGCGGGTGGCCTGCTGGACGCCTCCGGGGGCGCCGAGGTTGCGGGCGATCTCGTCGAGCTGGGCGAGGACTTCGGCCGGTTCGATGTCGAGCTGCGCCAACGTGCGGACGGCCGTGCGCAGTTCGCCCATGGCGACGGCGGCGCGCAGGCCGCGCCCCATGACGTCGCCGACGACCAGGGCCGTGCGATGGCCGGGCAGTTCGATGACGTCGAACCAGTCGCCGCCGACCTCGCTCGGCCGGCCGGTGGCCGCGTTGCCGGGCAGATAGCGGCAGGCGATGTCCAGGCCGGAGGCCTCCGGGTCGCCGGGCGGCAGCAGGGAGCGCTGCAGTATCAGCGCGCGTTCGTGCTCACGGCGGTACAGGCGCGCGTTGTCGATACAGACCGCGGCGCGCGCGGCCAGTTCGACGGCGAGCGCGTGGTCGCGTTCGCCGAACGGCTCGCTGCCCTTGGTGCGGGAGAACTTGGCGAGGCCGACCACGGTGTCGTGCGCGACCATCGGAACGGCGAGCGTGGACTGGATCAGGCCACCGTCCTCGGCGGGGATGTGCCGGGGCCGGGCGGCCCGCAGGGCGTCCGCGTAAGGGGAGTTGAAGGCGTAGTGGTGGACGGCACCGACGGCGACGGGCTCGGTCCCGCCGGCGAAGGGCAGGTCCGCGACGGCGCTGGAGAACGCGACGCGGCGCATCTCGGCGCTGCCGTCGGCCAGGCCCGGCGGGGTCTCGTCGCCGGCCAGGAGGCCCTGGTAGAGGTCGACGGTGGCGAGGTCGCAGAAGCCGGGCACGACCACGTCGAGGAGTTCCCGGGCGGTGGTCTCCAGGTCGAGGGAGTTGCCTATGCGGGCGCCCGCCTCGTTCAGGAGGGCGAGGTTGCGGCGGGCGGCGGCGGCCTCGCGGGCGGCGGCGCGGCGGGCGGTGACGTCGATGCCGAGCCAGGCGATGCCGATGGGGCGCCCGCTGCCGCTGTGTACGCGGTAGAGGTTCACGGACCAGTGCTTGCGCTCCTCGGAGCCCGGGATGAATCCCGTGACATGCATGTCCGTGATCGAGTCGCCGGTCTCCAGGACGCGGCGCAGGGTGGCCGCGACGCGCTCCGCCTCCGGGGACTGCAGATAGTCATGGACGCTGTGGCCGCGGTGGTGGTCCGGGGTGCCGCCGAAGGTCGAGGCGAACCGCTCGTTGGCGCGCCGTACCCGCAGATCCGGGTCGATCAGCAGGAAGCCGAAAGGAGATTGGCCGAAAATCGCCTGCGAGGCGGCGAGATCGGTCTCGATGCTTCGGAGCGTGCGGACGTCGACGATGATGCACACGGCGGCCCGGTCGCCGTCCTCCGTGACGGTGGGCATCACATAGACCTCGGCGAGCCCCTCGGTCCGGCGCGCGTCGGGCGCCCGGAAGGGGATGACGCCGGTCCACTCCCGGCCGTCGAGGATCTCGGCCATCTTGCGCTGGCCGCGCTCGCGCAGCTCGGGGGCGACGAACGCCTCGATGGGGTCCATGCCGACGGCCCGTTCGCGGGGGATGCCGAAGAGCTGCTCGGCCCGCAGGCTCCACTGGTCGACGTGTCCGTCGGGGCCGATGGAGAACGAGGCGACCTTGATGTAGTCGTAGATGGAGCCGGGCGGGTTGCTCTGCCACAGAAGACCGCTCGTCGCGTCGCGCAGTTCGACGGCCACGGCGGAATCCACCGCGGCCCCGTCCCTCGCGCCGCCCGACGGGTCCTCGGACTCCGTGGCCTTCGCTGGTATCTCGCTCACGCGAACCGTCCCCTCCAGCTCACCGCATCCGGCACCGGTCACCGGGGGCGGCTGCCCGCAGTATCCAGCACTACGGTGCCGCACAACACGGTGTTCACGATCACAGCACGGTCCCGATGCTTTTTGGACCGGCCGGGCCATACTCCCAGTCTTCTAACCAGGTGAAGCCCGGTCGAACCCCCTGGCACGGCCTACGGCCGGCCGGGAACCGCCAGCTCGAACCAGACCGTCTTTCCGGTGTCCGCCGGGCGGGTCCCCCAGCGCCGCGAGGAGTGGGCGACGAGCTGGAGGCCGCGGCCGTCCTCGGACTCGGCGTCGGCGGAGCGCTCGCGAGGCGGGTCGGGAAGGGTGTCGGAGACCTCGACGCGCAGGCCGGGGGAGGCGCCGCCGGAGCGCACGAGACGGAGCCCGATGGGGCCGGGGGCGTGCCGCAGCGCATTGGTCACCAGCTCGCTGACCAGCAGCGCGGCGACGTCGCTGATCTCGTCGAGTCCCCAGGCGCGCAGCTGGCCCCGGACAACGGCACGAGCGGTCCGAACCGCACCGGGGTCTGCGTGGAACGTCCACTCGGCGCTGGTGCCTTCGGTGTCGAGCACGCCGATCACTTCCCGGGCCAGATACTCATCATGTCCGGTTTCGGGGGATTAATTGGCCCATACCCGGTATCAGGAGCGCCTTACCGCGCGCCCGGGCGCACTGTGGCACGGACGGCGTACGGGACGTCGGCCCCTGGCGCACCATGCGCCTCGGCAGCCTCCTGTCAGACGGGGCTTTCGAAACACGCCCAGGGGGGTCTGACAATTCCCGCCGGGCACGCGACGTCTGGCACCCTCTAGTGCCGCGGCCAGCCGGTGAGCCTTCCCGGGCGCGGCACTAGCGATTCCACACGGTCAGCACGGCCTTGACCGCCGCCACGTCCTGGTCGAGCCAGTCCACGTCCCAGATCTCATCGGGGGTCAACCAGCGCAGCTCGTCGTGGTCCTGGAGGGGCTCGGGGCGGCCGGCGAGCAGACGCGCGGTCCACACCCGCAGGATGTAGCCCGGCTTCAGCGGCCACTCCCCCGGCACACGCCCGACCGGCTCCGCGGTCACCCCGAGCTCCTCCCGCAGCTCGCGCGCCAGGGCGTGCTCGGGGGTCTCACCCGGTTCGACCTTGCCGCCGGGCAGCTCCCAGCGACCTGCGAGCTCCGGGGGCGCACTACGGCGCGCGGCCAGCAGGCGATCGCCGTCCAGCAGGGCGGCGCCGACCACCACGATCGGTTGCGTCATGCGCCGGAGCCTACGGGAGCGCGCGGCGGATCACATGCCGGACCGCTCCCCCCGCCGGGCGCCGCCCTGGCCGATGCGCTCGACCCAGTAGAGCTGCTTGTGCCCGCGGTCGTCGAGGCTGTCCACGATCTTCTGGGCCTCGGCGCGGGTGGCGTACCTGCCCACGCTGTAGCGATTGCCGTTGTCGTCCTGCCGTATGACGAGCCAGGGAAGAGTGACCGTGCCGTCGCTCATCGAGCCCCTCCACTTCCCGTCCCCGGCTCCCGCCGTGCCCCACCCACCAAGGAAACCGCACTGCGCATATGCCCGAGCCTACGCCTAACCTTTACGCAGCGAATACGTCTTTTCACGAAGAGGTACGCAACCAGCCATGTCACAGGGGGCGCACGCCGTCGTTTGCGCCGTCACATGCGCCCCGCGCGCATGCAGAACAGTCCGGAACACCGGCGGATCACGGGGCGGCGGACGCGAGGAAACGACCGGATTGCGACCGCGCCGGGAGCCGGGGCGGTCATTTCGACGACGCGGCTCAACTTCCCGGGAAATCAAGCAACTTGAACGACCACGCTCCCGTCCGCCCGCACCGCGGGCGAGCGGCGAGGGCGCGGGCCGGGGGCGTGCGGCGCCGAGGGAGAGCGGGCCGAGCACCGGACGGAAACGATCCGAGCCCCGAACGGAGGGGACTCGCATGCCGGCCGGAGGGCGCACCCGGACCCTCGCGCGCCCCCTACTTCACCGGCAGGCGCTACGCCGCTACTTCACCGGCAGGTGGTACGACACCCGGTACCGGTCCGCCGGCACCACCACGTCCGCCGTCTCCACCGGACGGCCCGAGGCGTAGTAGGTCCGCTGGACGACCAGCACGACATGGCCGGGGACGCCGCCCAGCGCGAGCAGTTCCTCCGCGAGGCCGGGACGGGCGCCGACCTCCTCCGTGACGTTGTCCACGACCACGTCGATGGCCGCCATGCGCTCGACGACCCCCATGCCGCCGAGCGGCCCCTCCTCGGGGAGCATCACGGGGGTGCGGCCGGTGAGCGCGAGGGGCTCCCAGGATGTGGAGAGCATCATCGCCTCACCCGCCTCCCGGAAGACGTACTTCGTGCGCATCACGCGGTCGCCCGGCTGGATGCCCAGCCGCTCGGCGATGGCGCCGCTCGCCTCCCGCTGCTCGCTGCGCGACTCCCATGTGCCGCGCACGGAGGCGTCCGTCTGCTCCTGGCGGAAGGGGGTGGCACCACTCTCCGGCCGGAACCCCGAGCGGGCCACCCGGCGCGGCACCGGCCGCTCCCGGACATAGGTGCCGGACCCGGAGCGGCCCTCGACGAGCCCCTCGGCCATCAGGACCTTGCGCGCCTCCAGGGCGACCGTGTCCGAGACTCCGTACTCCTCGCGGATGCGGGCCTGGGAGGGAAGGCGTGTATGGGGCGGCAGCAGCCCGTCCACGATCTTCTTACGGAGATCACCCGCGACACGCAGATACGCCGGCTGCTCACCGAAAGTCACTGGCCGCTCCCATCAGCTTGTACAGACAGCAACAGCCTGGCAACCGTGGGTTGTGCCGCGCAAGTAGTGGCCAGAGAATCACTCGAAGTGATGACCCACTTCTTCCGATGGCTTTACGCAGGCATTTTCTGCCCGGTCTGGCGGCCGTCACACCTGCTTTCCGTCACCCGGGGCCCCTCCGGAGCCCGAGCCGCCCTGCCTGTCGCGCGCCGGAGGAGTCGTGGCCAGGCCCAGAGCCTTGCGCGCGGTGACCGCCGTCCGGCCCTCCAGAAGCGTGCTGCCCCGGCCGTAGTGGACGTAGAAGGTGTCGGCGTCCGTGGCGGCGGCCGCCCTGCCCCACTCCTCGCGGGCCCGGTCCAGGACCGCCGTCCGCCCGGCGACCGGCTCCCGGGCGCCGTCCGGCCAGTCGTGGGCCCGCAGCCGCCGGGACTGGTCGGCGAGCGCCGTGGCGACCCGCGCCGCCCATCTGCGATGGCCCGGCAGGTCGTCCTCGAGGTACGCGGCGTCGGGAGCGGTGTCCAGGGCCGTGTACAGGACCGCGTCCGCGCGCAGATAGGCGAGTTGGTCGCCGGTGAGGGTGGTGGCGTCGCGGCGCAGCGTGCCGGTGAGGGTGCCCCGCTCGTCGGTGTTGCCGAACATGCAGGTCACCTGGCGGTCGCCGTGGCCCCAACCGTCCCGGGTGGGGGTGAAGTAGTAGACGTCGACATCGTCGGCGATCGCCCAGGAGTCCATGGCGTACGTACCGCGAAGCGCGTAGCACCGGTCGCCGGCCTTCTCGGTGATCGCGTCGTCGCCCGGGAAACCGCCGCCCGGGAGCGCGAAGTTCGCGAAGACCTCGGCCTGGTGCCGTCCGGAGCAGGGCACCTTGTCCACGTCGGGCACCTCGCCCTCGAGCGAGCCGCCCGGCGCGTCGAAGCACTCGCCCTTCCGTACGGAGAACGTCGCGCCGTCACCGTGCGCCCCGTCCCTGACGCCCTCCCAGACGTCGTGCGCGCCACCGGTCGTGAAGGCGGCCACGAACAGGGCGAGCCCGATCGAGGACATCACGATGCCGCCGATCGCGAGCCCCCGGCCGCGTTCGCCGCGCCGCCGGATCTGCACGAGCGCGATGAGTCCGAGGACCAGCCCGAGGGCCGGCAGGAAGCAGAGGATGCCGAGGACGAGCGCGGCGATCGCGAGCCCGTTGACGGGCGCCGGCCGGTTGTACGGGGAGTACCCCTGCCCCCAGGGCCGGTACGGCAGCCCGGGTCCGTACGGCTGCCGGTAGGGACCCTGCGGGTACGGACCCCCGGGCTGCCGGGGCCCAGGGGGCGGGGGTATGGCCACGGGTACCGCTCCTCGTCCGACATACGCGCAGAACAGATGTACGACGCGCATGGTAGGTGCGGGCAGCGGGATCCCCCGGGCCGGGGATCAGAACTGCAGCGCCCAGGAGTCGATCTTCCCGGTGTCGAACATCCCGTAGTCGCCGACCCTCAGCCGCCAGGTGCCGTTCGCCGTCCGGGACGAGGCGTTCACGGTGTACGTGGTGTTGATGTCGTGCGTACTGCCGCCGGCTCCCAGGGGCTTGAGCAGATACGCGATGCCGTCCGGCGCGATCAGCTGGATCTGCAGGTCACCGATGTAGGTGTGCTGGATGTGCACCTCGACGGCGAGGTTCGCGGGGGCCTTCCCGGGGACTCCGGTGACCGTGATCGGCGAGTCGACGGTGGAGAAGTCGCGGATCGGGTAGTCTGCGGTGTTCACGAAACGTGGCCGGGTCGGGGGCGGCGGAACGGGCGTGCCGGTGCCGCCGGCGACGTCGAGCAGCCGGTTGGGCGAGCCGGTTCCCGGGGCGGCGACGACACCGGCGGTCGCGGCGGCCGTCAGCGCGACGGCGACCTGCGCGGGCGTGGCCGTCGGATGGTCCCCCAGATAGAGGGCCGCCGCCCCCGTCACATGCGGCGTCGCCATCGACGTACCGGACAGCGTGTTGGTGGCCGTGTCGCTGGAGTTCCAGAGGGACCTGACCGAGGAGCCCGGCGCGAACAGGTCCAGCATCGAACCGTAGTTGGAGTAACCGGCGCGCCCGTCGCCCTGCTCGATGGCTCCGACGGTGATCGCCTCGGCCACCCGGGCGGGCGAGTAGCCGGAGGCGTCGTCGTCGCTGTTGCCCGCGGCGACCGCGAAGGTGACGCCCGAGGCGATGGTGTTGCGGACGGCGGTGTCGAGCACGCTGTCGGCGGGGCCGCCGAGGGACATGTTGGCCACGGACGGACCGCTGTGGTGCTGGGCCACCCAGTCGAGGCCCGCGACGACCTCGTCGGTGGTGCCCGAGCCGGAGTTGTCCAGGACGCGGACCGCGACGACCTTCGCCTTCTTGGCGACGCCGTACGCCCCGCCGGCGACCGTGCCCGCGACATGGGTGCCGTGGCCGTTGCCGTCCTGGGCGACGTTGTCGTTGTCGACGGCGTCGTAGCCGTTGGCGGCGCGCCCGCCGAAGTCGTTGTGGGTGACGCGGACACCGGTGTCGATGATGTACGCCGTCACCCCCTGGCCCGCCGAGTCGGGATAGGTGTATCTGCCGTCGAGGGGCAGGGTCTTCTGGTCGATGCGGTCCAGCCCCCAGGAGGGCGGATTGTTCTGCGTCGACGCGGTGTGGAAGACATGGCTCTGGACGACGGAGGCGACGGCCGGGTCGGCGGCGAACCGCCTCGCCGCCGACGCGGTGGCGTGGATCGCGTAGCCGTTGATCGCCTTGACGTAGGTGTGCCCGATGGTGCAGGCGTACTTCCGGGCAAGGGCCCTGCCGTCGTCGGAGTCGGCCCGTACGCCGTCCTTGAGAAGGACGATGTAGCTGCCCGGGACGGTGTTCACCGCGCCCTGGTACCGGACCGCGCCCTGGACAGCGGGCGTGGCGTGCGTGGGAGCGGCGGAGACGAGTCCGACGAGCAGGGCCGCCGTGCCGATCCCGGCCAGTCGCCGCCGAGCATGCCGCATCACTGGCATCCGAGAGTCCTCCTCATCGGTGGAACGCTGATGACGCCTCGGTCGGTGGTACGGGTGCGCGAGGCGAGCGACGGTGCGGGCGCGACGCATGCGCGCCCAACACGGGCACCAGGCGGCGATCATGACATACCGTTACAAACCGGACAACTACCCTGGCCGCATGACACTGTTGCCGGACTGTTTCTGCCCGGCGGACGGCACCCGCGTGACCGCGGAGTCGCTCGCCTGGTGCTGTCCCGTCTGCCGAGGGCCGCTCGACCTGGACTTCGCGCCGACCCCCGCACCGCTGAAGTCCCTCAAGGGACGGGTGAACTCCCTGTGGCGGTACGCGGAGACCCTTCCGCTGGCCGCCCCCTCCATCAGCCTCGGCGAGGGCCGTACGCCGCTCGTGGAGCTGAGGGAGGGCATCTGCGCCAAGCTCGACTTCCTGATGCCGACCCTGTCCTTCAAGGACCGCGGCGCGGTCCTGCTCATCGGACTGGCGCAGCGGCTGGGTCCGCGGCAGGTGGTCTCCGACAGCAGCGGCAACGCGGGCACCTCGATCGCCGCGTACTGCGCCCGGGCCGGACTGCCGTGCACGGTGTACGTGCCGGAGGGCACCTCCGCCGAGAAGCGGGAGCACATCCGCGCGCACGGGGCCCGTGTGCACCTCGTCGACGGCGACCGGGAGGCGGCGGCGCAGGCCGCCCGTCAGGCGGCGGACGAGCCGGGGGTGTTCTACGCCTCGCACGCCTACAACCCGTACTTCCTGCACGGCACCAAGACCTGTGTGCACGAGCTCTGGGAGGACTTCGGGGGCCGGCTGCCGGACGTGCTCGTACTGCCCGTCGGCAACGGCACCCTGCTGCTCGGCGCGGCCCTGGCCGTCGCCGAGCTGTTCGGGGCGGGCCTGATCGACCGCCGCCCGGCGCTGTACGCGGTGCAGGCGGCGACGGTCGCGCCGCTGGCGCACGCCTGGGAGGAGGGCGCCGACGACCTGACGGGCCCCACCCCCGTGGCCCCCACGTTCGCCGAGGGCATCGCGATCCCCCGCCCTCCGCGGGCCCGCCAGATCCTGCGCGCGGTACGCGACTCGGGCGGCCGCTTCCTGACCGTGACGGAGGATCAGATCCGGCATGCCCAGCTGGATCTGGCGTCCCAGGGCCTGTACGTCGAGCCGACGGCGGCGGCCGGCTGGGCGGCGGCACGGGAGGGACTGCTCGAGTCGATCCCGCCGTCCCGGCTGCGCTCGAACGGGGGGATCGCCCCGGTGGTGGTGCCGCTGTGCGGAGCCGGACTGAAGACGGGACCGGCCCGGACCTGACCGGCGGGGTACGGGGCGCGGGTCAGACCGGTTCGGCGGCCAGCCTGAGCTGCTCCTCCTCGACGATGCGGCGGGCCAGGGCCGCATCCGAGACGTCGACGGCGTCCGGGGTGGCCTCCGCGACCTCGCTGCGCCGGGCGTAGACGTCGAAGAGGCGGTCCTTGTTCCGCAGAATCCGCAGCAGCCGGTCGTCCACCGTGCCCGTCGCCAGCAGACGGTGCACCTGGACCGTGCGGACCTGGCCCATGCGATGGGCACGGGCCACGGCCTGGTGCTCCAGCGTCGGCTTGAGCTGCGGCTCGCAGAGGATCACCACGGAGGCCGCCTGGAGGTTGAGGCCGGTGCCGCCCGCCTCGATCTGAGCGAGCAGCACCGCGTGCCCGTCGGCCGCCGCGAATTCGTCCACCAGCCGCTGCCGGCGGGCGGCGGGCACGTCCCCCGAGACGGAGCCGACGACCCCGTCCCCGAGAACGCCGCGCACCGTGGCGAGCACCTCGCGGAAGTAGGAGAACACCACCACCTTCAGCCCGTTCTCCGCGGCCTCCCGTACCAGATCGCGCAGCCGGCGCAGCTTGGCGGAGTGCTCGGCGTCGGCGTACGCCGCCCGGCGCATCGCCATGAAGTTCCCCTCGGAGACCGCCTTGCGGTAGGCCTCCCGGTCCCCGGCGCTCGGCTCCTCCCAGGCGTCGACCTGCACCAGCGCGGGCAGCTCGGTGAGCACGTCCTGCTGGTTGCGACGCAGATAGACGGGGGCGACCGCCGCGCGGAAGGCCCCCGGCCCGCCGGTACCGCCGCCCTGGTGGTCCTCGGGCAGCAGATCGGGGCGGAGCCGGCGGACCAGGGCGCGGAACTCGTGCACCCGGTTCTCCATGGGCGTGCCGGTCAGGAACAGGACACGGTCGCAGGCCTCGGTCCACACCGTGACGGCCCGGGCACGCCGGGTGCCGGGGTTCTTCACGTAGTGCGCCTCGTCCACGACGAGCATCCCGGGAGGTGCGCCGTCGGGCGCGGGCAGGGTGTGCAGCGTGTCGTAGGTGGTGACGGCGACTCCGCCGCGCTCGCGCCACTCCTCGTAGGCCTCCACGCGGTCCGGCCCGTGCACCAGCAGCGCGCGCAGGGTGCTGCGGGCGCCGATCTCCCGGGTCCAGTTGATCAGTACGCCCGCCGGGCAGACCACGAGGAAGTGGCGGTGCCCCTCGGCCGCGAGATGGGCGAGTGCGGCGATGGCCTGGACGGTCTTGCCGAGCCCCATCTCGTCGCCGAGCACGACCCGGCGCTGGGCGAGGGCGAACCGGGCGCCGAAGGACTGGTAGCCGCGCAGGGAGACCCGGCGGTGGGTGTCGTCGAGCGGCTGGGCGCGCACCCGCTCGGCCACCTCGGCCGGCAGCGAGCCCTCGCCCGCCGCCGTGGCGGGTCCCCGGGCGCAGACCTCGGCGAGCAGCCCGTAGTACTCCGCGGACCGCACCTCGAAGTCGACCAGGGCCTCCAGATCGGAGACGGGGCCGCGCAGCAGGTCGGCGCCTGCCTGCGCGAGCAGCAGCGGCACGCCACGGGCGGCGGCGTCGGCCAGCAGGTCCCCGATCCCGGCGACCGCGTCGAGCACCTCCCGACGTCTGCGCCGTCCGAGGAGCGCGAGGCGCAGGCGTACGCCGGCGGTCCGGGCCGCGGGCAGCAGGGTGCCGAGCCGCCGGTCGAGCCGCGTGGCGGCGTCCACGGCCCGGTGCAGCTCGGGCCCGGCCTCGACCAGCGGGTACAGGGCACCGAGGAGGGCGACGGTGCGGGGGCCGGGGTCGTCCACATCCAGGCGGACCGTGACCGTCTCCTCGACGGCCGCCGCGATCTGCCCGGCGGCGGCGAGCGCGCGGTCGGCGGTCTGCTGCCCCACGCCGGGCAGCCGGCGCAGCTCATGGCGGCGGGCCTCGTACACGGAGCGTACGGTCGCGAACCCGGCGGCCTCGATCGCCGCGATCCGCAGCCGCCCCTCGGTGGCGTCCTTCAGCCGGGCGACCGGGATGCCCTCCAGCTCTCCGGCGACGACTTCGGCGCGCAGCGGCGCGAGGGCCGTCCGCACCGCCTCCACCGCACGGGCGTGGTCGTCGAGCAGGGAACGCGCGGCGTCGTGCAGCCGCGCCGCCTCGGCCGACAGCTCCCGCGCCCTGCGCCCCACCGGCACCGCGCCGCCGCCCCCGGCCGTCCCGACAGCCCCCATGTCGCCCCTCGTGTGCACTCCCGCCCCGATGCGCGCACATCCTTCCACGGGGCACCGACAGGGCGACTTCGCGGGGAGGCGTGCGTCTCACCCGGGCTCGCACGGGAGAGCGATCGCCGCCCGGACCCCATGGACGGGCGAAAGCCACTTCTGTTGTTAATCCCGAACAGGAGGGGCAGGGTGGGTGACAGTGCCGCACAGTCGACCTTGTCCGACACAGGTGATAGTCGCGCCTGGAGGGATCATGCCCCACGCACGAACAGGTGGCCGGATCCCGTACGACACCGTGCGTACCACCCGGACCGTCGGGCGAACGGCGGGCGGCCCCGTCCTCCGGCTGCTCCCGGCGGCCGGCCCGCGCCGCCCGCCCCGGCTCCGAAGCGGGCACCGGGCGTGAGGCCCCCCGGTGGTGCCGCGTCCGCCAGCCGCCCCGCTCCCGGCTCCGGGGTGGGCCGGAAGGGGCTGAAGAGCGGCGCGCTGGGCATGTTCTCCTCGGTCGTGATGGGCCTGTCCTCCGCCGGACCCGCCTACAGCCTCGCGGCCACCCTGGGCCTCATCGTGGCGGGGGTAGGGCTCCAGGCCCCGATCATCACCATCATGGCGTTCGTGCCGATGCTGCTGATCGCGTACGCCTACCGGGAACTGAACGCCAGCAACGCCGACTGCGGCACCGCCTTCACCTGGGCGACCCGCGCCTTCGGGCCACGCGTCGGCTGGATGGGCGGCTGGGGGATCATCGTCGCCGACATCCTCTTCATGACCAACGTCGCCGAGATCGCCGGGATCTACGGCTTCCGGCTGCTCGGCTTCGAGTCGCTGGCGCACGACCGGATGTGGACGACCCTGGCGGGCGTCGTCTGGATCGCCGTGATGACCGCGATCTGCTACATCGGCATCGAGCTCTCGGCCGCCGTGCAGCGCTGGCTGCTGTGCCTGGAGGTCGTGGTGCTCATCCTCTTCGCGGTCACCGCGCTGGTCAGGGCCTACACCAGCGGTGCCCCGACGGCCATGCACGTCTCCGCCTCCTGGTTCAACCCCTTCGAGGTGCCCTCGCCGAGGGCACTGACCTCGGGCCTCCTCGCCGCGGTCTTCCTCTACTGGGGCTGGGACACCGCCGCCTCCGTCAACGAGGAGACCGTCGACAGCGCGCGCACTCCCGGGCGCGCCGTGATCGTCTCCATCACGCTGCTCCTCGTCACCTACGGGCTGGTGTCCACCTCGGCGCAGGCGTTCGCCGGGGTCGGGACCTCGGGCATCGGGCTGGGCAACCGCGACAACGCGGGCGATGTGCTGTCCGGCCTGGGCAACGCCGTGTTCGGCGGCGCCGGCGCGGGACCGTTTCTGTCGAGAGTGCTGATCCTCATGGTGCTGACCTCGGCGGTGGCCTGCACCCAGACCAGCATCCTGCCCCTGGCCCGTACCGTCTTCTCCATGGCGGCCCACAAGGCCGTCCCCTCCCAGCTGGCCCGGGTCCACCGCAGGTTCCTCACGCCGAGCTGGGCGACCGTCGCCATGGGCGCGCTCTCGATCGCCGTCCTGGTACTGCTGACCTCGTTCAGCCGGAACATCCTGGCCGACTCGATCGACGCGGTCGGCCTCGCGATCACGTTCTACTACGGGCTGACCGGCTTCGCCTGCGTCTGGTACCACCGCAGGATCCTCGACCGCAGCGCCCGTGACCTCGTCTTCAAGGGCGTGCTGCCGGGACTCGGCGGGCTGATCATGCTCCTCCTGTTCCTCTACGCCGCCTTCGACGTCTACGCCAGCCCCCGGTACGACGCGACCGTCATCGAGCTGCCGCTGATCGGACGCACGGGCGGGGCCACGGTGGTGGGTCTCGGGGCCCTGCTGCTCGGCTTCCTGCTGATGCTGGTGGTCACCCGGGACCACTCCGCGACCCTGAAACTCCAGCGCAGCCTGCTCCCGCGCGCCCTGCCCCCGATGACCGGGCTTGAGGCACAGAGCCGCTATCTGCCCGCGGACAGCGGGTCCGGTGTGGGCGGCGACTGGTTCGACGTCATCCCCCTGTCCGGGACCCGGGTCGCCCTGGTCGTCGGGGATGTGCTCGGGGGCGGTCTGCGGGCCGCCGCCACGATGGGGCGGCTGCGCACGGGCGTCCAGGTCCTGGCCCGGCTGGACCTGGCCCCGGACGAGCTGCTCGCACGTCTCGACGACCTGGTCGAGCAGACCGCGAACGAACCGGTGACGGCCCACGAGAGGGGCAGTACCAAGGCGCAGACCGACGCGGCCAGGGGGGTGACCTGTCTGTACGCGGTGTACGACCCGGTCTCGGGCCGGTGCCGCCTGGCGCACGCGGGCGAGTCGCTGCTGATGGTCGTCGAACCGCACACCGGGGTCGCCGACTGCCCCCGGCTGCCGCCCGGCCCCCCGCTGGGGGTGGCCGGACCGCCGTACGAGAGCACCGAACTCCAGCTGCGGCCGGGCAGTCTCCTCGCCCTGTTCTCGGGCGGCCTCCTCCAGGCGGCGGACAGCACCGAGGCGGGGCTCGCCCAGCTCGCCCGGATCCTCGGCGACCACCGGCGGCCCCTGCGCGAGCTGAGCGACCAGGTGGTGGCCACGCTGCTGCCGGGTCCGGTGGACGAGGACGCCACCCTGCTGCTGGCGCGCACCCGGATGCTCGACCCGAAGCAGTTGGCCCAGTGGGAGCTGCCCGCGGACCCGGCGGCGGTCGGCGCCATCCGCACCACCGTCGGCAAGCAGCTCGACGAGTGGGGGCTGGAGGACCTGGTCTTCACGACCGAGCTGGTCCTCAGCGAGCTGGTCACCAACGCCATCCGCTACGTCGGAGGGCCCATCCAGGTACGGCTGATCCGAGACCAGGCCCTGATCTGCGAGGTCTCCGACACCGGGCACAGCGCCCCCAACCTGCACCACGCCGCCAGCGACGACGAAGGGGGCCGGGGCCTGTTCATCATCGCCCAGATGACCCATCGCTGGGGGACGCGCTACACACCCACCGGCAAGACCATCTGGGCCGAGCAGATCCTGCCCCCTGGGCAGTGAGCCCGGGCTGCCGCGCACACGCGCAGGGGGCCACGGCGCGCTCGGCGCCGCGACCCCCTACGACGGGATCACCGGATCAGTCAGACGGTGGCATCCGGGCCGGCGGTCCGGCGGCGGCGCACCACGAACACGGCTCCGGCGCCGACGGCGACCGCGGCACCGCCCACCAGGGCGATGGTCGGGAGCGCCGAGCTGGAACCGGTCGACGCGAGCCGGCCCGTGGGGTCGATCTGCTTGTCGCCGGCCGGCTTGGCAGGCAGCGGCTTGCTGCCGCCCTGCGGCTTGGAGTCGTCGACGTCGCCGGGGACGGAACCGGCCTGCAGGATCTCGAACTCGTAGTAGCTGTCGTCACCCGAGGCGACGCAGTTGCCCTCGTCGTCGGCGTACATGCCGATGCTGATGGCGAACCCGAGACCGGCCGGGGCCTTCGCGTCCACGGCGAGGCGCAGGTCGATGGAGAAGGACTCCTTGGCCTTGATGTCGGTGTAGCCGAGGTAGCCCGCGCCCTCGTCCTCGCCGTCCAGGGAGATGCCGGTCCACTTGCCGGTGTCCGGGTCCTTGTACTGCAGGGTGAGGTGGCTGGTGTCGACGAAGAAGTCGTCCTCGTCGACCTGGGCGGCGAACACACCGAGGTCGACGCGCTGGTAGGCGTGGCTGCCGGAGTTCTTCACATTCAGCTTGAACCCGTGGAAGCCGCTGCCCGCGACGATCTTCGACGGCAGGCCGGAGAGGCTGGTCTGCAGGTTCTCGTCGAACTTGGGGTTCTCGTCGTCGCACTCCACCGGCCCCGAGGGCGACGGCGACGCGGAGGCGGAGGTGGAGGCCGACGCGGAGGCCGACGCCGACGCGGACGAAGAGGCCGGGGCCGATGCCGCCGGGGTCGTGTCGGCGGCCGCCGGGGTGGACTCGTCCACCCCGGCCGGGGTCGTGTCGGCGGCCGCGGGGGTGGTGTCCGTGGGGTCGGGCGTCGTCGTCCCGTCCGTCGTGGTGGTCTCCGTCTCCCCGGCCGTCGGCGACGGGCTGCCGTCGGACGCGTGGGCGACGGGGGCCACGAGCAGGACGGCCGGGGCGAGTGCGGCGCTCGCGGCCGCGAGGGCCAGGGAACGGCGAAGTCTCATGCGAACCTCGAGGACAGAAGTGGCTGTTGTTTTCGCAAAGAGGACTGCCGAATCCGACCAAGAGTTGCCCAAGCCGGCGCGTCTTTGTTGAGTGACCTACGTCACACCGCCGACGGATGCGGCGCCGGAGCCCACGAGCGCACGCGGCCCACGATCTTGGCGTGACACCGATCGCACGCATGCGCTATAGTCGATCTTGCGCCGGTCACCGGAACTCCGGGAAACCGGCCGCGCGTTGGTGGTCCAAGGAAAGACGCCCCGCTTCCTGCGGGGAAATGCAGGTGCAAGGCCTGCCCGGCGCTCGAACACGATCCCCACTCGCTGATGCGGGTGGGGATCGTTGCGTTGTCCCCGAGTGCCCGGCGCGAAGACTGATCAGGGGCAGGCCCGCCACGGGGAATGAACGGACCCGCCCCTGTACGAGCCGCCCGCGTACCTCCCCCCGGAGAGCAGGCGGCCTGACCCCGCCCGGGGTCACTACTTTCAGCGCGCCCTGATGATCAAGTGTCACGGGCGGCGGCTGATCGTCGCGAGGTCGGCACATCTGTGCGGCCCGGCGCACGCCTCCGCCACAAGTCGCGTACGGCACGCCCGCGCACCGGCCGGGCGGTCGCACCGCGCGACGATCTCATGATGTCGCCGCAGAGGTGGCGGCGCGGCCACCTCGTCACCACGCTCACTCTCGCCCTCATGGAGACCTACTGGTGCATCGAGGACGAGGCCGGGGACCAGTCGCCGACTAAACGTTGAAGCGGAACTCCACCACGTCCCCGTCCTGCATCACGTACTCCTTGCCCTCCATGCGGGCCTTGCCCGCGGCGCGGGCGTCGGTGACCGAGCCCGTGGCGACCAGGTCGTCGAAGGAGATGACCTCCGCCTTGATGAAGCCCTTCTGGAAGTCGGTGTGGATGACACCGGCCGCCTCGGGGGCCGTGGCGCCCTTCTTGATCGTCCAGGCGCGGGACTCCTTCGGGCCCGCGGTCAGGTACGTCTGCAGACCGAGGGTGTCGAAACCGACGCGCGCCAGGGTGGCGAGGCCCGGCTCGTGCTGGCCGACCGACTCGAGGAGTTCGAGGGCCTCCTCCTCGTCCAGCTCCGCGAGGTCCGCCTCCAGCTTGGCGTTCAGGAAGATCGCCTCGGCGGGGGCGACAAGCGCGCGCTGGTCGTTCTTGAAGGCGTCGTCCATCAGCTCGTCCTCGTCGACGTTGAAGACGTAGAGGAAGGGCTTGGTGGTGAGGAGGTGCAGATCGTGCAGCAGCTCCGCGCGCTCGCTGCCCTGGACGATGCCGTGCGCGAAGAGCGTGTCGCCCTTCTCCAGGATCTCCTTCGCCTCCTCGACGGCCTTCACCTTCGGGGCGACGTCCTTCTTGATCCGCGACTCCTTCTGCAGACGCGGCAGGACCTTCTCGATGGTCTGCAGGTCCGCGAGGATCAGCTCGGTGTTGATCGTCTCGATGTCGTCCTTCGGCGAGACCTTGCCGTCCACGTGCACGACGTTCTCGTCCCTGAAGGCACGGATGACCTGGCAGATCGCGTCCGACTCGCGGATGTTCGCCAGGAACTTGTTGCCGAGGCCCTCACCCTCGCTCGCCCCGCGCACGATGCCCGCGATGTCGACGAAGTCCACGGTGGCGGGCAGGACACGCTCCGACTTGAAGATCTCGGCCAGCTTGGTGAGACGGGCGTCCGGGACGCCCACGACACCGACGTTCGGCTCGATCGTGGCGAACGGGTAGTTGGCCGCCAGCACGTCGTTCTTGGTCAGGGCGTTGAACAGGGTCGACTTGCCGACATTGGGCAGACCGACGATTCCGATCGTGAGCGACACGTTGCGACTTCCCGTACGTGAGAGTGGAACTGGACTGGACTGGGCGGTGGGGGCCCGGGTCCGTCAGGAGCGTGTGCGGGCCGATCCACCAGTCTACGGCGTGACGGACCCCACCCCGGCGACGTATCGAACGCTTGGCCAAGCTCGTGACAACGGCGTGTCTGAGGGGTCATTCCGCACATAAACCGACCTAAGTTGGTCCAGTGGAGCAACACAGGACGCGACCCCCGCAGCACGGACCGCGACGCAGCGCACCCCTTCCCCCGCAGGGCAGACGGGGCCCAGCCGGCCGGGGCAACGGCGGGCCCCAGCGGTCTCCCTCGGCCGCACGACGCAACACACCTCCCGTCGCCCAGGCCGCACGGCAGCTGCCCGGTCCCCGGCTCACCGGCCTCGGCGGCGGGCTGTTCTGCGCGGCCGTGATGCTGACGATCGGATGCCTGGACCAGGTGCTGTTCGACTCGTCCCTCACGGTCTACGGCGTGCTGTTCCTGCCGGTGTGCATGCTGACCGCACTGTGGGTGCGGGGCGGGGACCTGGTGATCGCGCCGATCGTCGTGCCGATCGCCTTCGCCGTCGGACTGCTGACCGTGGTCGACGGCTCCGGAGGGCTCAGCGGGCGCCTGGTGGCGCTGGTCACCGCGCTCGCCACCCAGGCCGGCTGGCTCTACGGCGGCACGCTCGTG
>NZ_JBIAXT010000003.1:197459-331148 GCF_042896945.1 Streptomyces sp. NPDC001222 | reverse complement strand
TCGTGGCGGGTGTCATCGCGACGGTGGGCCGGGTGCGCGTGATGCGCCGGCGGGTGGCACAGCGCCGCCGGACGGCCTGAGCGGCGCGGTTCGGGACTGGTCACCGCGCTCGCCACCCAGGCCGGCTGGCTCTACGGCGGCACGCTCGTGGCGGGTGTCATCGCGACGGTGGGCCGGGTGCGCGTGATGCGCCGGCGGGTGGCACAGCGCCGCCGGACGGCCTGAGCGGCGCGGTTCGGGAACGGGAGCGGCAAAGGGGCCGGGCCTGCACGGGCGGGCGCCGCGGCTCACTCCGCCGCGGCCGACCGCCCGCGTTCCGGGGTCCTACGCGGACTGCGCCGCCCGCATGGCCGCGCCCACGATGCCCGCGTTGTTCTGCAGCTGCGCCGGGACGATCTCCGCCTTGATGCCCTCGATCAGCGGCAGGAACTTCTCGGACTTGCGGCTGACGCCGCCGCCGATCACGAACAGCTCCGGGGAGAACAGCATCTCCACATGAGCGAGGTACTTCTGCACCCGGTTCGCCCAGCGCTCCCACGTCAGCTCGTGGTCCTCCTTGGCCTTCGTGGAGGCACGCTTCTCCGCGTCATGACCGTTCAGTTCGAGATGGCCCAGCTCGGTGTTCGGGACGAGGACGCCGTCGATGAACAGCGCGCTGCCGATGCCGGTGCCCAGCGTGAGCACGATGACCGTGCCGTTGCGGTCACGGCCCGCGCCGTACCGCATCTCGGCCACGCCGGCCGCGTCGGCGTCGTTCAGCAGGGTCACGGGCAGGCCGCCCAGCCGCCGGCCGAACAGGGCGCGCGCGTCGGTGTCGATCCAGCTCCTGTCGACGTTCGCCGCCGTGCGGATGGTGGAGCCCCCGGTGACCACTCCGGGGAACGTGACGCCGACCGGGCCGGTCCAGCCGAAGTGGCCGACGACCTCCTTGACGCCGTCCGCCACCGCCTCGGGCGTCGCCGGATGCGGAGTGAGCACCTTGAAGCGCTCCGTCACGAGCTCGCCCCGGTCCAGGTCCACGGGAGCGCCCTTGATTCCGGATCCGCCGATGTCAACGCCGAAGATCTGCATGGGCACCACGGTACGACGTGTGGCGGGCCGTCTCTTCCCGGCCCGTGCCCGTACCCCGACCGCCGTGCGCCGTGCACGCCGGGGCCGTCACTTCTCGCCGGTGCGCTCCGCGACCAGGGCCTCCGCCTCCGCACGCAGATCGCGGCGAAGCTCCTTGGGCAGCGAGAACGTGATGGACTCCTCGGCCGCCTTCACGATCTCGACGTCCTCGAAGTCGCGCCGCGCGAGCCACTCCAGAACCTGCTCGACCAGGACCTCGGGGACGGAGGCGCCCGAGGTCACGCCGACCGTCGACACACCGTCGAGCCAGGCCTCGTCGATCTCGTCGGCGAAGTCCACGAGATACGCCGCACGCGCGCCCGCGAGCTTGGCGACCTCGACCAGCCGCTTGGAGTTCGAGGAGTTCCGGGAGCCGACCACGATGACCAGGTCCGCCTCGGCGCCCATCTGCTTCACCGCGAGCTGACGGTTCTGCGTGGCGTAGCAGATGTCGTCGCTGGGCGGGGAGATCAGCTGCGGGAACTTCTCCTTGAGCGCGTCGACCGTCTCCATGGTCTCGTCGACGGAGAGCGTGGTCTGCGACAGCCAGACGACCTTGGAGGAGTCGCGCACCTCGACCTTGGCGACGTCCTCGGGGCCGTCCACGAGCTGGATGTGGTCCGGGGCCTCGCCGGACGTGCCGATGACCTCTTCGTGCCCCTCGTGCCCGATCAGGAGGATGTCGAAGTCCTCGTCGGCGAACCGGACCGCCTCCTTGTGGACCTTGGTGACCAGGGGGCAGGTCGCGTCGATGGTGGCGAGGCGGCCCTGCCTGGCCTCCTCGTGGACCGTGGGGGCGACACCGTGCGCGGAGAACATGACGATGTTGCCCGGCGGCACCTCCTCCGTCTGCTCGACGAAGATCGCGCCCTTCTTCTCCAGGGTCTGCACGACGTACTTGTTGTGGACGATCTCGTGGCGGACGTAGATCGGGGCCCCGTACTGCTCCAGGGCCTTCTCGACGGCGATCACGGCACGGTCGACGCCCGCGCAGTAGCCCCGGGGGGCGGCGAGCAGAACACGGCGGCCAGACGAAGCGGTCATGCGCACCATCGTAAGGCCGCACCGGACCGCCGTAGATCGCCCTCTCGGGGAGAGGTTGTGCCGACCGTGTTGTCGGACCCGGCCGTTACGCTCGGCGCATGGCTGTGAACACGTCCGCGGAGTCACCCCTGCCGGTCGGCGAGGTCTCGCGGCTCATCGGGAGCTGGATCGACCGGCTCGGGGCCGTCTGGGTCGAGGGGCAGATCACCCAGCTGTCGCGGCGGCCGGGCGCCGGCGTCGTCTTCCTCACGCTGCGCGATCCGTCGTACGACATCTCCGTCGCCGTCACCTGCTACCGCCAGGTGTTCGACGCGGTCGCCGACGTGGTGAGCGAGGGCGCCCGCGTGATCGTCCATGCCAAACCGGAGTGGTACGCGCCGAGAGGCCAGCTGTCGCTGCGCGCCGTCGAGATACGGCCCGTGGGCGTCGGCGAGCTGCTCGCGCGGCTCGAACGGCTGAAGAAGTCGCTCGCCGCCGAGGGCCTCTTCGCACCCGAGCGCAAGAAACCCCTGCCGTTCCTGCCGCAGCTCATCGGACTGGTCTGCGGCCGGGCCTCGGCGGCCGAGCGCGATGTGCTGGAGAACGCGCGGCACCGCTGGCCCGCCGTCCGCTTCGAGGTGCGCAACGTCCCCGTGCAGGGGGTGCACGCCGTGCCCCAGGTCGTCCAGGCCGTGAAGGAGCTGGACGCGCTCGACGAGGTCGATGTGATCATCGTGGCGCGCGGCGGCGGCAGCGTGGAGGACCTGCTGCCGTTCTCGGACGAGCAGCTCGTCCGGGCGGTGGCCGCCTGTCGTACGCCCGTGGTGTCGGCCATCGGCCACGAGCCGGACAATCCGCTGCTCGACCATGTCGCCGACCTGCGGGCCTCCACCCCGACCGACGCTGCCAAGAGGGTCGTGCCGGACGTCGGCGAGGAGCTTCAGCGGGTGCAGGCGCTGCGGGACCGGGCGCGGCGGTGCGCCCGGGCCCTCGTCGAGCGCGAGGAGCGGGGGCTCGCGCACGCGCTGGCGCGGCCCTGCATGGAGGACCCGCACCGCATGGTCGACGAGCGGGCGGAGCAGATCGCCGCGCTGGCCGACCGCAGCCGTCGCACGCTGCGGCATCTGCTCGACCGCGCCGATTCGGAGCTGGCTCACACGCACGCGCGCGTGCTGGCCCTGTCACCGGCCGCGACGCTCCGGCGGGGGTACGCGGTGCTGCAGCGGGCCGACGGGAATGTGGTCCGCTCGCCGGAGGATGTGGCGGCGGGCGAGACGCTGCGGGCGCGGGTCGCCGAGGGCGAGTTCACCGTACGGGCCGACAACCAGGGATCTTAGGGAGAGCGCATGACCGGCAAGACGGACGAGGCACTCGGGTACGAGCAGGCGCGGGACGAGTTGATCGAGGTCGTACGACGGCTGGAGGCCGGAGGTACGACGCTGGAGGAGTCCCTGGCGCTGTGGGAGCGGGGCGAGGAGCTGGCCAGGGTGTGCCGCACCTGGCTGGAGGGCGCCCGCAGACGGCTGGACGCAGCGCTGGCAGAGGAGCGGGACGACACGGGGGCCGAGGGCGGCGAGTGAACCGGCGGAGGCCCGGTGGGTGCTCCGGCCGGACGGTTCGGCCGGCCGGACCGTGTGAAGCCGATCACCCGACAGCCCGATTTGATTGAATCTTGAACGTTTCGGCTCTACCGTCGAGGCTGCAAGACGATCCCCCCGGGATCCAGCGCCATCTTGAGGAAGTTCCCTTCATGTCCCTCGTTCTTGACGCCGCCGCCCAGGACCTGCTGTTCCGTGAGGCCCGTACCGCCAACACCTTCACCGACGAACCGGTGACCGACGAACAGATCCAGGCGATCTACGACCTGGTCAAGTACGGCCCGACGTCCATGAACCAGTCGCCGCTGCGCGTCACCCTGGTCCGCTCGGCGGAGGCCCGCGAGCGCCTCGTCCAGCACATGGCCGAGGGCAACAAGGCCAAGACGGCCGCCGCCCCGCTGGTCGCGATCCTCTCCGCGGACAACGAGTTCCACGAGGAGCTTCCGCACCTCTTCCCGCACTTCCCGCAGGCCAAGGGCTTCTTCGGCGACCGCTCGGGGCGTGAGAACAGCGCCCGGCTCAACGCCTCCCTCCAGGCCGCGTACTTCATCATCGGCGTCCGCGCCGCCGGTCTCGCCGCCGGCCCGATGACCGGCCTGGACTTCGAGGGCGTCCGCAAGGAGTTCCTGGACGACGACCACACCCCGCTGATGGTCGTCAACATCGGCAACCCGGGCGAGGACGCCTGGTACCCGCGCTCCCCGCGCCTGGACTTCGACCAGGTCGTCACCACCGTCTGACGGGTCCGCCCCGTAACGGCGCGCACGAGAAGGGCCCCCGTCAATGGCGCCGGGGGCCCTTCCTCATGGGCCGGGACGGCCCCGTACGGGCTCTCACCCCGTCTTCAGGGCCTCCGCCATCTTCGTCAGCTGCGCGAACGACGCCGTACCCGTCACCACGGTCGTGGCGCCCTTGTCCTGGAGGACGAGCGCGTCGTAGCGGCCGCCCGTGTAGCGCTGCCAGGTCTGTCCGCCGATGCTCTGCGTGACCTTCGTCGCGTGCGCGCCCTGGCTGGCGTCGTCGATGAACGCCTGCGCCTTCTGAGTCGACTGCTCGATCGCCACGTACTGACCCTCGGGGTCCTGGAAACCGAGGTGCCAGGCGCTGTAGGGGTCGCCCTCGTAGCGCACGGACGTGGCCTTCCACGACTCGGACAGGCCCTCGGGCGCCGCCACCGGATAGGCCGCCGCGCGCCGCGCCGTGATGAGTTCGACGCGGTAGTCCACCCGCTTGAGGTCCGGGGCGTGATCGTCATGGGGAATGAACAAGAGATAGACGATGCCCGCGACCAGCCCGATGACGCCCAGGGAGAGGACCGCGCCCCGGACCGACTGTTTGCGTTTCGTACCTGCCACGCCCCTATCGTCGCAGGTACACGGACCGCTCATCCGTGGGGCCCCCTGCTCATTTTGTCTGCCTAACGATAGAGTCAGCAGGCATCACCCTCATCCGGCCGTCGTCGTATCAGAAAGGTGCGCTCCGATGACCGAGAATCATCACCTGCCGTCCGAGCTCGAAGTTCCCTCCGAGGCCCCGGACCGAAATCTCGCCCTGGAACTCGTCCGGGTCACCGAGGCCGCCGCCATGGCCGCCGGCCGCTGGGTCGGCCGCGGCGACAAGAACGGCGCCGACGGAGCCGCCGTCCGCGCCATGCGGACCCTCGTCCACACCGTCTCGATGAACGGCGTCGTCGTCATCGGCGAGGGCGAGAAGGACGAAGCCCCGATGCTCTTCAACGGAGAGCGGATCGGCGACGGGACCGGCCCGGAGTGCGACATCGCCGTGGACCCGATCGACGGCACCACGCTCACCGCCAAGGGCATGCCCAACGCGATCGCGGTGCTGGCCGCCGCCGACCGCGGCACGATGTTCGACCCGTCCGCCGTCTTCTACATGGACAAGCTGGTCACCGGCCCCGAGGCCGCTGACTTCGTCGACATCGACGCCCCGGTCTCGGTGAACATCCGCCGGGTCGCCAAGGCCAAGCGCTCCGCGCCCGAGGACGTCACCGTCGTCATCCTCGACCGGCCACGCCACCAGGGCCTCATCAAGGAGGTCCGGGAGACCGGCGCGCGTATCAAACTCATCTCCGACGGCGACGTCGCCGGCTCGATCCTGGCGCTGCGCGAGGGCACCGGCATCGACCTGCTGCTCGGCATCGGCGGTACGCCGGAGGGCATCATCTCCGCGTGCGCCGTGAAGTGCCTCGGCGGCACCATCCAGGGCAAGCTGTGGCCCAAGGACGACGAGGAGCGGCAGCGGGCCCTGGACGCCGGGCACGACCTCGACCGGGTGCTGACCACGGACGACCTGGTCTCCGGCGAGAACGTCTTCTTCGTCGCCACCGGCATCACGGACGGCGAGCTGCTGCGCGGTGTGCGCTACCGCTCCGAGACGGCCACCACCGACTCGATCGTCATGCGCTCCAAGTCCGGCACGGTCCGCCGGATCGAATCGGTGCACCGGCTGAGCAAGCTGCGTGCGTACAGCGCGGTCGACTTCGACCGCGCCAAGTAGCGAGGCTCGTCGCCGAGCACCAAGGGCTCGATCGGGCGCGCTCTGTGCGGAGAGCGCGCCCTTGCCACGGGCCCCGCTCGGTCTCCCGGGTTCGGACTCCGGCTCAGCCGGCGGCCGCTATCGTCCCCCGCGCGGCCTTCTTCAGCTCCATCTCACGGCGGCGCCGCCGGGCCAGCACCACACGGCGCTCCGCGGCGGTGAGACCGCCCCACACCCCGTACGGCTCGGGCTGCAACAGGGCGTGCTCCCGGCACTCCACCATCACCGGACAGCGCGCGCAGACGCGCTTGGCCGCCTCCTCGCGGGACAACCGGGCCGCGGTGGGCTCCTTGGAGGGGGCGAAGAACAAGCCGGCCTCGTCCCGCCGGCACACCGCCTCCGTGTGCCACGGGGCGTCCTGATCCCTGTCGCGCACTGGCACCCGCTGGTGCGGAACGTCAGCGACCTGCAAGGACGAATGCGGCGGTTGCAGCACGGCCTACTCCTGACGACGGCTTCGCGAGCGAGAGACGATGCAGCAAGGCCTACCCGCTGTGCGCGTGCCTATGCACTGAGTTCCGAACCGCTGGCGCTCCAGAGGCGGTTGAGGCCGCCGGTACGGGGCCGGCTCCGCGCCGACGGGACGGAATTCACAACCGTCAACGGTCCATGTGTTTACGCAGAGCCCGGTCCACCCGGTCCGAGACCCGGTCGAGGATGTCCGCGACCAGCTTGCCCCGCTTGGGCCGCGCCTCCACATTGCCCAGGACCGCCCAGCCGTCGACGTGGACGACGGGGGCCTGTGGGTCCTCCGAATCCAGCGTCCGCACCTCGAAGTTGCCGAGGACCCCGCCACCGGTGCCCCGCAGCGACACGTTCTCCGGGACGCGGATCTGGACGTCGCCGAAGATCGAGACGGCCTTGATCACGACCTGCTGGTACTCGAAGATCGCCTCGCTGAGGTCGATCTCCACACTGCCGAAGACCGAGTACGCGTGCACCCGGCGGCCGGCGCGCCAGCGGCCCTTGCGGGTGGCCGAGCTGAACACCGCCACCACGTTCTCGTCGGCCCGGGGCGGGAGGGTGCCCTCCTCCGGCCGGTTCGGCGCATAGGGGTGCGCGGGGCCCGGGCGCCCCTGGTGCGCGGCGGGCAGGTCCTGGACGAAGACCTCCAGCTCGCCGACCGTCTTGGTGTTCAGCACCCCCTCGACGCGCTCGGCGTGCTCCTCCGCGGTCAGGCGGCCCTCGGCGAGGGCGTCACGCAGCATGTCGGCGATGCGGTCACGATCGGCGTCCGAGGCGCGCAGCTCGGCGACGCGGGGTCCGGTCTGCTTCTGAAGGTCCACGGCAGCAGCGTACCCAAACGCGATAGATCGCGACTACCCCCGGTCGCCGGCCTGGGGAAAACCGTTACGCACCGGACCGCCCGCCCGAACTGAGCCCTACCTCACAAGTTCGCCGCCCACGGCAGGTTCTACGCTGGTGAGCGCCCGCCAACGGAGGCGGGCACCATCTGTCGAGTGAGGAATGGGCTGAGATGCCTGAGTTCGCGTACACCGATCTGCTCCCCCAGGGAGAGGACACCACCCCCTACCGGCTGGTGACCTCCGAGGGTGTCTCCACCTTCAAGGCCGACGGGCGGACGTTCCTCAAGGTCGAGCCGGAGGCGCTGCGCAAGCTCGCCGAAGAGGCCATCCACGACATCCAGCACTATCTGCGCCCCGCGCACCTGGCCCAGCTGCGCCGCATCATCGACGACCCGGAGGCCTCGGCGAACGACAAGTTCGTGGCGCTGGACCTGCTGAAGAACGCGAACATCGCGGCGGCCGGCGTGCTCCCCATGTGCCAGGACACCGGCACGGCGATCGTGATGGGCAAGCGCGGGCAGCACGTCCTCACCGAGGGCGAGGACGAGAAGGCCCTCTCCCGCGGCATCTACGACGCCTACACCCGGCTGAACCTGCGCTACTCGCAGATGGCCCCGCTGACGATGTGGGAGGAGAAGAACACCGGCTCCAACCTCCCCGCCCAGATCGAGCTGTACGCGACGGACGGCGGTGCCTACAAGTTCCTGTTCATGGCGAAGGGCGGCGGCAGCGCCAACAAGTCCTTCCTCTACCAGGAGACGAAGGCCGTCCTGAACGAGGCCTCCATGATGAAGTTCCTGGAGGAGAAGATCCGTTCGCTGGGCACGGCCGCCTGCCCGCCGTACCACCTGGCGATCGTCGTGGGCGGTACGAGCGCCGAGTACGCGCTCAAGACCGCGAAGTACGCCTCCGCGCACTACCTGGACGAGCTGCCGACCGAGGGCTCCGAACTGGGCCACGGTTTCCGGGACAAGGAGCTGGAGGAGAAGGTCTTCGAGCTGACGCAGAAGATCGGGATCGGCGCGCAGTTCGGCGGCAAGTACTTCTGCCACGACGTGCGTGTGGTGCGTCTGCCGCGTCACGGCGCGTCCTGCCCGGTGGCCATCGCGGTCTCCTGCTCGGCCGACCGCCAGGCCGTCGCGAAGATCACCGCCGAGGGCGTCTTCCTGGAGCAGCTGGAGACGGACCCGGCGCGGTTCCTGCCGGAGACCACGGACGAGCATCTGGAGCAGGACGGCGACGTCGTACGCGTCGACCTGAACCAGCCGATGGACGACATCCTCGCGGAGCTGACCAAGTACCCGGTGAAGACGCGGCTGTCGCTGTCCGGCCCGCTGGTGGTGGCGCGTGACATCGCGCACGCCAAGATCAAGGAGCGGCTGGACCGCGGCGAGGAGATGCCGCAGTACCTCAAGGACCACCCGGTCTACTACGCCGGCCCGGCCAAGACCCCGGAGGGCTACGCGTCCGGTTCCTTCGGCCCGACGACAGCCGGCCGTATGGACTCCTACGTCGAGCAGTTCCAGGCCGCGGGCGGCTCCAAGGTGATGCTCGCGAAGGGCAACCGCAGCAACCAGGTCACGGACGCGTGCGCGGCACACGGCGGCTTCTACCTCGGCTCGATCGGCGGCCCGGCCGCCCGGCTCGCCCAGGACTGCATCAAGAAGGTCGAGGTCGTCGAGTACGAGGAGCTCGGCATGGAGGCCGTCTGGAAGATCGAGGTCGAGGACTTCCCGGCGTTCGTCGTGGTGGACGACAAGGGCAACGACTTCTTCAAAAACCCGGCTCCCCAGCCGACGTTCACGACGATCCCGGTCCGCGGTCCGGGGCTGGCGTAACCCGTTCGGGGCGGAGCCGCCGCGGCTTCGCCCCGGACTCTTCTCGACCCGGCGACCCCGCCCTCGTACGGCGGACGGGGCGAGTGCTGCCGACGGACGAACCGGCGATCAGCCGTCCAGGAGCAGTGCGGCCAGCTCCCTCCTGTTGGTGAGGCCGAGCTTGTTGCCGATCCGGTAGAGGTGGCCTTCCACCGTCCGTACCGAGACGACCAACCGGTCGGCGATCTGCTGGTTGGTCAGGCCACGGGCCACCAGGACCGCTATCTCGCGTTCCCGCCGGGTCAGTGGCACGGGCCGGGCCGCCTCCAGCAGCGCGGGCGTACGGACCCCCTGGCACGCCTGGGCGAGCCGATGGGCCCGGGCGGCCGCGGCATGGGCCGGGGCTCGCTCCCCGCGGCGCAGATGCGTGCTCGCGGACTGCGCGGCGGCATCCGCTGCGGAGAGCAGGTCGCCCGTCTCCTCCCATCGGGCCGAGACGGCGCGCAGCCCCTCGCCGTCCCCGGTGCTCAGCGCGGCCGCGTGGGCGGCGGCGGCCCGCACCCGCGGACCGTCGACCCGGCCGGCCAGCTCGGCCAGCCGCCCGGCGACGGAGGCGTCCCCCAGGCAGACGGCGGTCTGCAGGGCGAGCACCTCGTGCGCGTACTGGCCGCGCCGGGCCGCGCCGTCGGCTCCCTCGTGGGCCAGGGTGATCGCATCGCTGAGCGCCCCCTCGACCGCGGTCACCCACGCCCGTGCGAGAGCGAGTTCGGGATCGAGGACGGCGAACGACGGGCTCCGCTCGGCCTCCAGCTCGGCCAGGGAGCTCCGGGCGCCCGGCAGATCACCGGCGAGAGCCAGAGCGCGGGTCAGCGACAGCAGGCAGAAGTACACGAACCCGCCGGCGTTGCCGTGTTCCCGGAGGCCCACGAGCGCCTCCCGGAGACGGCGCGTGGCGGCGGCCACCCGGCCCCGCGCGAGTTCGGCGTCGCCCATGATGAAACCGCTGAGTTCGTTGCCGAACTCCTGCTCCTTGACCTCTTCCCGGAACCCGGCCGCGAGGTCCTCCGCCTCCCGCGGATACCCCGCCAGGATCAGCCCCGTCGTCTGGGCCATGATCAACGGGGCGCGCAGGAACCCGAGTTGGCTCGACCGGACCGCTGCCTCGTGGCCCCGGGCGGCGGCCGGGGCCATGTCGTCGGCGCGGCCGGTCACCGCCAGGGCGGCAACCAGCCCGACCGAAGCCAGGATGACCGGCTCGTCCGGCAGTTCCGGCGCGGCCAGTGCCGTGGTGGCGCACTCGACGGCGCGAGCCAGGCGCCCCTGGGTCGCTTCGAGGTAGGCGCGCAGCGCGGTCAACTGGAGCCTGAAGTCGTCGCGCTCGACGCGTGACTCCGCTTCCTCCAGCACGGCTTCCGCCTCGGCGGGGCCGCTCGTCACATAGGCCAGAGCCGGCACTCTGACCAGGGTCGCCCGTACGAGTTCGGCGTCCGTGACGGCCATGGCGGTGAGGACCGCCAGCTCGTCCTCGACGTCATGGTGCCGGGTGGTGGCCGCGAGGGCGGTCGTGACCAGCAGCTGTGCCTCGAACCCGGCGCCGGCGGCGACCGCTCCCCTGGCCAGCCGTTCGACCAGCGGCATGTCCATGAGAAGCGCGGCATGCGCGGCCGCCTCCGTGAAGAGCACCGGATCCGGTGGCAGGTCCGAGTCCACGGCGAGCACGGCTCGGCGCAGCGTGTTGTCGCCGTGGTGCGCGGGCCGGCCGGCCAGCGCCGTCGCCATCCGGCCGCGCAGCCGGCGCGCGCGCAGCGTGCCGAGGGCCGCGCGGCGCGCCTCGCCGTAGAGGGGGTGGGCGAGTCCGGCCCACAGGGTGTCTCCCGCCTGTTCCACCGTCACCAGTCCCCGCGCCTCGGCCTCCTCGATCGCCGCCGCGTCCGCCAGTTGGGCGAGAAGCGCGATGTCGAAGGGCTCCCCGAGCGCGAGCAGATCCACCACATCCCTCAGATGGCCGGAGAGTTCGCCCATGCGCGTCGCGACCAGGTCGGCGAGCACCGGTGAGACGGACGGCGTCCCGGACCACCGCCAGGTCCCCCGCACACGGCGCAGGTTGCACGCCTTCAGCTCGCTCTCGACCACATGGCGCAGGATCAGGGCGTTGCCCCGGGTCAGCTTCCACAGCCGCCCGGCGGTGGTGCTGTCCACGGGCCCGCCGAGCACCGCTTCGAGCGCGGCGGCGGTCTGCGGTTCGGACAGCGGCTGCACCTCCAGCCGCTCCAGGTGTCCGTCCTTCCACAGTGCCGTGACGGCGTCCGGGGCCGGGTGGTCGGCCCGCACCGTGATCACGACCGCAGCCGCCTGCCGCAGCACCAACTGGTGGACCAGCAGCGCGGAGAGGTCGTCGAGCAGATGCGCGTCGTCCACCGCGACCAGTGCTCCCGCCGGCCCCGCGCCGTGGAGCAGCGCGTCCAGGGTCCGGTTCAGCGTCCAGAAGGCGTCCCCGCCGCCGGGTTCGGTCCACGCTGCGAAGGCCCCCAGCGGCAGTGCCCTCGCCGAGGCCGTGCCGGTCGCCCATCTGGTGACGGCCCCGCGTCGGGCGCCCGCGGCGACCGCCTCCCGGGCGAGCCGGGTCTTGCCCACCCCGGCGGCTCCTGAGAGCAGCACTCCGCGTGTGCCACCACCGCTGCGCGCCGCCCTGTCGATGAACTGCAGTTCTTCCGTACGGCCGGTCAACGGCCATTCCCGCGCCAGTTCCCCCACACACGGATCCTACAAACCAGGACATCCATCCCGAAACCCAATTCGAGTAGCCAACTACTCGTGACCGCCCGTACCGGCGCCCCGATGCTGGTCCAGCACCCCCACCAACGGTGATGAAAGGAACATTCAGTGAGCAACATCCGGAGCACCGGCGTGATCCGTCGGCCTCGCAAGCTCCTGGCCACCGCCGTGGCCACCGCCGCCCTGACGGCCGGCGCCCTGGTCCCCACCGTGGGAACGGCCGACGCCGCGGCCCATGCGCCGGCCTGGAGGTCCTTCACCTGGGGCACCCTGCGCAGTGGCGACTGCACCATGTTCTCGGGTGCGAGGTGGACCGTGTACCCGAACGGTACGGCCTACTTCCGGGCCACGGTCACCAGCAGCAGCAACCACGACGCCTGGCTGATGCGCGTACGTCTGAAGGACAGGAACGGCGCCGTTCTCACGGCTCTGAGCCCGACCAAGTTCGTGAAGAACCTGCCCGACCACACCCAACGCTACGTATGGACGGCGAAGGGCACCTTCGACCCCGGCTGGTACGACGACGTCCGGCGCATGTCCCTGGTCAACAGCTGCTGACCGGAGCCCACCGGAAATCGCCGTCGAGGTTGCCGCGACAACGGCGGCAGCACGTCGGATCCTGGAACGGGAGTACGGGAATCGCACGTCCTGTGCTCCCGTTCCAGGAGGTATGACGACGATGACCACAACGACCGACGCGGACGGCAGCCGGCGGTACCGCACCGAGCACGACTCGATGGGCGAGGTTCAGGTCCCCATCGACGCCAAGTGGCGCGCCCAGACCCAGCGGGCGGTCGAGAACTTCCCCGTCTCGGGTCAGCGGATCGAGCGTGCGCACATCGAGGCGCTGGCCCGGATCAAGGGCGCCGCCGCCAAGGTCAACGCGGAGCTCGGCGTGCTCGGCAAGGACATCGCCGACGCCATCCAGGAGGCGGCCGCCGAGGTGGCCGAGGGCCGGTGGGACGACCAGTTCCCGGTCGACGTCTTCCAGACCGGGTCGGGCACCTCGTCCAACATGAACACCAACGAGGTCATCGCCACCCTCGCGAGCGAGCGGCTCGGCCGGGACGTGCATCCCAACGACCATGTGAACGCGTCCCAGTCCTCCAACGACGTCTTCCCCTCCTCCGTGCACATCGCGGCCACCGCCGCCGTCACCCACGACCTCGTCCCCGCCCTCGACCACCTCGCGGCCTCCCTCGAACGCAAGGCCGAGGAGTTCGCAGACGTCGTGAAGTCGGGGCGGACCCATCTCATGGACGCCACCCCCGTGACGCTCGGTCAGGAGTTCGGCGGATACGCCGCCCAGATCCGCTACGGCGTCGAGCGGCTGAACGCCTCGCTGCCACGCCTCGCCGAACTGCCGCTGGGCGGCACCGCGGTGGGCACCGGGATCAACACCCCGCCCGGTTTCTCCGCCGCCGTCATCGCCGAGGTCGCCCGGTCCACCGGGTTGCCGCTCACCGAGGCCCGCAACCACTTCGAGGCGCAGGGCTCGCGGGACGGGATCGTCGAGACCAGCGGGCAGCTGCGGACCATCGCCGTGGGGCTGACCAAGATCGCCAACGATCTGCGGTGGATGGCCTCCGGGCCGCGGACCGGTCTGGCCGAGATCAGCCTGCCCGATCTGCAGCCGGGGTCCTCGATCATGCCCGGCAAGGTCAACCCGGTCATCCCGGAGGCCGTCCTCATGGTCGCCGCCCAGGTCATCGGCAATGACGCGACCATCACCACCGCCGGCGCCTCCGGCAACTTCGAGCTGAACGTCATGATGCCGGTCCTCGCGAAGAACGTGCTGGAGTCGGTCCGGCTGCTCGCCAACGTCTCGCGACTGCTGGCCGACCGGACCGTCGACGGCATCGTCGCCCACCGGGAACGCGCCCGCGAGTACGCCGAGTCGTCGCCCTCCGTGGTCACCCCGCTCAACAAGTACATCGGGTACGAGGAGGCCGCGAAGGTCGCCAAGAAGGCGCTCGCCGAGCGCAGGACGATCCGCCAGGTCGTGCTGGAGTCCGGCTATGTGGAACGCGGCGACCTCACCCTCGAACAGCTCGACGAGGCCCTGGATGTCCTGCGGATGACGCACCCGTGACGTCGCGCACCGGCTCACCCGTCCGTGACGCGAACCATGACGGCCGCGGCGGCGTCGTATGCCTGGGGCACCTAATATCTGTGCATGGCAGAGGGTGGAGCGGTGAGACGAGTGGAAGCGGACGGGTCGACCACGTACTGGGCCGCGGGGGACCAGATCCTCTGGCGCTACCGCGAGAACGCCGGCCCGCGCTTCCATATCGCGCGGCCCGTCACCGTGGTCAGGGACGACGAGGAACTGCTCGCCGTGTGGATGGCCCCCGGCACCCAGTGCGTCAAGCCGGTCCTCGCCGACGGCACCGCGCTGCACGCCGAGCCGCTGCACACCCGCTACACCAAGCCACGGACCGTCCAGCTCGACCGCTGGTTCGGCACGGGCGTGCTCAAGCTGGCCCGGCCCGGTGAGCCCTGGTCGGTGTGGCTGTTCTGGGAACCGGGCTGGCGGTTCAAGAACTGGTACGTGAACCTGGAGGAGCCGCTCGCGCGCTGGGCCGGCGGCGTCGACTCCGAGGACCACTTCCTCGACCTCTGCGTCTACCCCGACCGCAGCTGGGGCTGGCGCGACGAGGACGAGTTCGCGCAGGCCCAGCGGGACGGCCTGATGGGCGCTCAACTGGCCGAGCGGGTGCGGGAGGCCGGGCGCTCCGCGGTGGAGGTGATCCAGGCCTGGGGGACGCCCTTCTCGGACGGCTGGCAGCACTGGCGACCGGATCCGTCCTGGTCGGTGCCGTCGCTGCCGGACGACTGGGACCGCATGCCCGCGTACACGGCCTCATGAGACCCTTGTTGCGCCCCCGCGGTACAACCGTAGGATCGTCCTCCGCAAGGGCACAGCACTGGAACTCCCGCAAGAAGCGCTGGGTTTGACCGAACGTCACCGAGGGGCGGCAGGACGTGAGCGAGGGGTACGAGGACCACACGGGGACGGCTCGGCCGTCGGGTGGATCAGCGACGGCCTGTGACCATGCGGGAATTCCGTTCCTGGGGCACGTATTCCGGGTATCGGCTTCTCGGCGGGACGAACTGCACGCACGGCGCGCAGCCCCGGACGGATGGATTCGACACGCGTGACGGAGCACCCGACCTCCCATGAGCGCCCCCAGGCGGGCGTGGGCCCCGCGGACCCCCGCGGGGCGCTCCTGCGTACCCCGGAGCCGCTGCCCACCGCACCCAGCGCCCCGCCGGCCCCCGCCTTACCCGCTCAGACACGGGCGGGCGGCGTGCCCGCGGGGCCGCTGCCCTGCGCCCAGCACGGAGCGTCGGGCAACCAGGGGGGCACGCCCACCCCGCTGCCCGCCGCGGACGGCACCGAGCACTCCCAGCCGGCCGCCGACGAGCCGGACGCGCCCCGGCCGCGGCCCGTGCCCGAGGGCGGCATCCCCGTCCAGCCGGGTGCCGGCCAGGACCGGGCCGCTGCGCTGCCCGGAGGCAAGGACCGGCGGTCCGGCCAGACGCCGCTGCACGGTCCCATGCCCATGCGGCGCGACGGGGACCGGCTGCGTTTCGTGGGCGCCGCGACCCGGCGGATCGCCCGCGGCATAGACCTGGACGAGATCGTGATGGGTCTGTGCCGGGCCACCGTGCCGACCTTCTCGGACGCGATCCTCGTCTATCTGCGCGACCCGCTGCCCGTGGGCGACGAGCGGCCCACCGGGCCGCTGGTGCTGCGGCTGCGGCGCACCGACCGGATCCCGCAGGAGCGGGACCTGGAGGACGGCATCCTGCCGGTGCCGGTGCCGGAGAACGCCGGGTTCGCGGACGTGAGCAACGAGCTGTGCGAGGTGCGGCCCGGCGGTGCGCTCGCCGAGGTGCTGCGCGGGGTGCGGCCGGTGTTCGCGGACGCCCCCGCCGCCCGGGCGGCGCTGCCGGAGCTGCTCGGCGACGACCTCGCGATCCCGCCGGGCCAGCGCGCGATCCTCGCGCCGCTGCGCGGACGGCGGCGGGTCATCGGCGCCGCCCTCTTCCTGCGCCGTCCCGAGCGGCTCGCGTTCGAGGCGGACGACCTGCTGGTGGCCGCGCAGCTCGCCACGCACAGCGCGCTCGGCATCGACAAGGCGGTGCTGTACGGCCGCGAGGCGTATATCGCCGACGAGCTGCAGCGCACGATGCTGCCGGAGACCCTGCCCAACCCGACGGGCGTACGGCTCGCGTCCCGCTATCTGCCGGCCGCCGAGACCGCGCGGGTCGGCGGCGACTGGTACGACGCCATCCCGCTGCCCGGCAGCCGGGTGGCCCTGGTCGTGGGCGATGTCATGGGCCACTCCATGACGTCTGCGGCGATCATGGGGCAGCTGCGCACCACGGCTCAGACGCTCGCCGGGCTCGACCTGCCGCCGCAGGAGGTGCTGCACCACCTCGACGAGCAGGCCCAGCGGCTCGGCACCGACCGCATGGCGACCTGCCTGTACGCCGTGTACGACCCGGTCGCGCACCGGATCACCATCGCCAACGCGGGCCACCCGCCGCCGGTCCTGCTGCACCTGGGCGGCCGCGCGGAGGTGCTGCGGGTTCCGGCGGGCGCCCCCATCGGTGTGGGCGGCGTGGACTTCGAGGCGGTGGAGCTGGACGCCCCTGCGGGCGCGACCCTGCTGCTGTACACCGACGGTCTGGTCGAGTCCCGGCTGCGGGACGTGTGGACCGGTATAGAACAGCTGCGGGAGAAGCTCGCCGCGACCGCCCAGCTCACCGGAGCGGACCATCCGCCGCCGCTGGAGGCGCTGTGCGACGAGGTGCTCGACATGCTCGGCCCCGGCGACCGGGACGACGACATCGCGCTGCTCGCCGCCCGCTTCGACGGGATCGCGCCGAGTGATGTCGCGTACTGGTTCCTGGAGCCCGAGGACGCGGCCCCGGGCCGGGCCCGTCGCCTGGCCCGCCGGGCGCTCGCCCGCTGGGGCATGGAGGAGCTCACCGACTCGGTGGAGCTGCTGGTAAGTGAGGTCGTGACCAACGCCGTGCGCTATGCGTCACGACCGGTGACGCTACGGCTGCTGCGCACCGATGTGCTGCGCTGCGAGGTCGGTGACGACGTACCGCAGCTGCCGCGGCTGCGGCAGGCCCGGGCCACGGACGAGGGCGGACGCGGGCTCTATCTGGTGAACCGGATGGCCCGGCGCTGGGGCGCGACCCGGCTGAGCACCGGGAAGGTGGTCTGGTTCGAGCTGAACCGGGGGTGAAGTCCGGCCGCGGGGGCCGGACCGCCGCCCGGAAAAGAACCGGAATTGGACCCCGTCCAAATGTTGCCGACATCCCGTCGGCGGAGTTGACTGCTGAGGTGACCGAAGCGACCCGACCGACCCGCTAAGCACGACGGGAGGACGCTCGTGACCCAGGCACCGCAGTCGGTTCCCTACACCACCTCCAATGCAGGCATCCCGGTGGAGAGCGACGAGCACTCGCTCACCGTCGGCTCGAACGGCCCGGTCCTGCTCCAGGACCACTACCTGATCGAGAAGATGGCCCAGTTCAACCGTGAACGGGTCCCCGAACGGGTGGTCCATGCAAAGGGCAGTGGTGCATACGGAATCTTCGAAGTCACCAATGACGTCAGTCAGTTCACCAAGGCCGATCTCTTCCAGCCCGGCAGGCGCACCGAGATGCTGGCGCGCTTCTCCACCGTGGCCGGCGAGCTCGGTTCCCCGGACACCTGGCGCGACCCCCGCGGGTTCGCGCTGAAGTTCTACACCCAGCACGGCAACTACGACCTGGTCGGCAACAACACGCCGATCTTCTTCGTCCGTGACTCGCAGAAGTTCCAGGACTTCATCCGCTCCCAGAAGCGCCACCCGGTGACCGGGCTGCGCAACAACGACATGCAGTGGGACTTCTGGACCCTGTCCCCCGAGTCCGCGCACATGGTGACGTGGCTCATGGGCGACCGGGGCATCCCGAAGACGTACCGCAACATGAACGGGTACTCCTCCCACACCTACATGTGGATCAACGGCGGCGGCGAGAAGTTCTGGATCAAGAACCACATCAAGACCGACCAGGGCGTCGACTTCCTCACCCAGGAGCAGGCGGACGATCTGGCCGGCCGGGACGCCGATGTGCACCGCCGTGACCTGTACGAGGCCATCGAGCGCGGCGATCACCCGTCCTGGACGATGTATGTGCAGGTGATGCCGTTCGAGGATGCGCCGGACTACCGGTTCAACCCGTTCGACCTGACCAAGGTGTGGCCGCACGGCGACTACCCGCTGATCGAGGTCGGCCGGATGACCCTGAACAAGAACCCGGAGGACTACTTCATCCACATCGAGCAGGCCGCGTTCGAGCCGTCCAACATGGTGCCGGGCATCGGCCCGTCCCCGGACAAGATGCTGCTCGGCCGGCTCTTCTCGTACCCGGACACACACCGCTACCGCATCGGCCCGAACTACGCCCAGCTGCCGCCCAACCGCCCGCGGGTGGACGTGCGGTCGTACGCCAAGGACGGCCCGATGCGCTACGAGCCCGCGCACACCGCGCGGCCGTACGCACCCAACTCCTACGGCGGACCGGCCGCTGACGTCCAGCAGTTCGGCGAGCCCGCCGGCTGGCACGTGGCGGGCGAGATGGTGCGCGAGGCGTACCGGCTGCACCGCGAGGACGACGACTACGGCCAGGCCCACACCATGGTCCGCCAGGTCCTGGACGAGGCGGCCCGCGACCGGCTGGTCTCCAACGTCACCGGGCACCTGTTGCAGGGCGTGTCCCGGCCGGTCCTCGACCGGGCGCTGCAGTACTGGCGCAACATCGACAAGGAGATCGGCGACCGTATCGCCCAGAACGTCAACGGCGCCTGACGTACCCCATGAGAAGGGCGCCCGGTGGACCTGCCACCGGGCGCCCTCGCCATGCCTACTGCTGCCCGTTCGGATTGAGCGGGTCCTCCGGCGTCACCGGCGGCGTGGTGACGGAGGTGCTCGGCGGGCTCGTCGTCGGCGACTGGGTGGCGGGCCGGCTCGGAGTCGCCGGAGCCGAGGTCGTCGGCGGCGCCGACGTCGGCTTCTGCGTGGTCGGCGACGACGACGGGGAGCTGCTCGGCGACCGGGTGCGGCTCGGCGTCACACTCGGCTGGACCGCCGCGCCCTGGGTGGTGTCCAGGTCGAACCTGCTGACCTCGCCCATCGCCTGGAAGGTGTACGCGGCCCAGATCTGCGCCGGGTAGCCACCACCGTTGATACGGCCGCTGCCCGGGATGAGGCCCGTGGCGCCCTTCAGACCGACCTGGGCCCCGTTCTTCGCCTCGCCGAACAGGCCGACCGAGGTGACGAGGTCCGGTGTGTAGCCGGTGAACCAGGCCGACTTGTTGTTGTCGGAGGTACCGGTCTTGCCCGCGACCTGCTGACCGTTGCGCGCCGGGTTCTCCCGGACCGACGCCCGGGCCGTACCGTCGTCGACCACGCCGGTGAGCACCGAGGTGACCGTGTCCGCGGCCGTACGGCTGACGACCTGGTCGCCGACCGGGTTGGGCAGATCGACCGTACGGTCCTTGTGCTCGGCCGACTTGATGATCGCCGGGGTGACCTTCCGGCCGTGGTTGTCGAGGGTGGCGTAGACGCCGGCCATCTCCAGCGGGCTCGCGCCCATGCTGCCGAGGGTCTGCGCGGGCACGGCGGGCAGGCCCTTGGTGTCCAGCCCGAGCGAGTCCGCGACCTTCAGCACGTCCGTCATGCCGACGTCGACGCCCATCTGCGCGAAGACCGAGTTCACGGACTTGTTCATCGCCGTCTGGACGGTGATGTCGCCGTAGTCCTGGTCGTCCTCGTTCGGCGGGGAGAAGGCGATCGCGCTGCCCTTGACGGGGCGGCCGCTCGTGCCGTCGTAGATCGTGTTCGCGTCGATCGCGCGGCCGTCCTGCGTCTTGGCCTGCTCCTCCAGGGCGGCCGCGAGGATCAGCGGCTTGAAGGTGGAGGCGGGCTGGTAGTCGCGGCGGAGCGCGTTGTTGCGGAAGTGCTTGAAGTAGTCCAGACCGCCGTACATGGCGAGCACCCGGCCCGTCTTCGGGTCGACCGACACCGCCCCGGGCTGGACCTCACCGTCGACGGAACGCTTCTTCGGGTCGAGCTTGCTGGTCAGCTGCTCCTTGACCGCCTGCTCCAGCTCTTTCTGCTTCTTCCTGTCGATGTTCACGGTGATGGTCCAGCCGCCGGCCCTCACCAGCGCCTCCGCGTCACCGGGGGAGGCGGCAGTGCCCTGGGCGACCAGCTGCTTCTCCAGCTCCGCGTTGGCCGCGTCCACCAGGTAGCCGGTCTGCCCCTGCATGCCGGGCGCGCCCTTGGGGGCCTTCGGCACCTCGAACTTCATGGACCGGCGCTGACCCGCGTCCAGCCAGTGCATCTGGACCATGTTGTTCAGGACGTAGTTCCACCGGGCCTGCACCAGCTTCTTGCCCGTGTCGCTGGCGATGGCCCAGTCGTACTGGTTCGGCGCCTGGAGCAGGGACGCCAGATACGCGCCCTCCTCGACCGTGAGGTCCTTGGCGTCCTTGCGGTAGTACGCCTGCGCGGCGGCCTGGATGCCGTAGGCGCCGCGGCCGTAGTAGCTGGTGTTGATGTAGCCCGCGAGGATGTAGTCCTTGGTCTTCTTGCGGTCCAGCTTCAGCGAGATGACCAGTTCCTTCAGCTTGCGCGTGACGGTCTGGTTCTGGTTCAGGTAGTAGTTCTTGACGTACTGCTGAGTGATCGTCGAACCACCCTGGGCGCCCTTGCCGGAGAGCGTGTTGACCAGACCGCGGGCCGTGCCCCTCAGGTCGACACCGGAGTCGTTGTAGAAGGTCTTGTTCTCGGCGGCGACGAAGGTGTGCTGGACGGCCTTGGGTACCTGGGCGAGGTCGACGTTCTCCCGGTTGATCTCGCCGGTGCGGGCGAGGATGGTGCCGTCGCTGTACTTGTAGACATTGCTCTGCAGCTTGGCCGTGGCGTTCCCGGCCGGGATGGGCGTCATCATGTACAGCAGCACGAACCCGCCCATGACCAGCAGGACCAGGCCGATCAGGGAGCCGACGACCTTCTTCCAGGTGAAGAGCCGGCGTATGACGCCCTTCCCGCTCCTGCCTCCGGCGTTCCCGCTCTTGGCGGCCTTGGCCGCCCGGCCGCGGGCGGCGGCACGGCCGCCGGCCGACGGGGAGGCAGTGGTACCGGGAGCCCCAGGGGCCCCGGTGGTCCCGGCCGTCCCGGACGAGCGCTTGGGCGCAGCGCGGCGGCCACCGCGCTGCCGCGCTCGTCTCTCTTCCGCTCGTCCCATGAGTCGTTGCGCTCCGCTTCCTTCTCGGCTGTCACACAGGTACGTGGCTCAGGTCAGCTCAGAAAGCTAACACCGCGCGGTATGACAAAGGGGCGGGGATCCCCTCTTTTACGGACGTGACAATCAGCACCCGTCGCATCGGAACCAATCAACGTCCATCCCATCGGAACCGACGAGCGGCAGGACCGAAAGGTTGCCAAGACGGGTAATGTGTTATCACTTAGCTAGCTCATAGCTAAACGATGGAACGGGGGACACCGCCCATGTCGACACAAGACGCATCCACCACCGCCGACATACCCGAGATGCCGAGCCCGCGAGTCAGGGAGTTCCCGGCGCACAGCGTCGGCGGCGCCACCGCGCTGCTGCTCGGACTGGCCGGGCTGGCACTGGGGGCGGGCCTGGTGGCCTGGGGCTCGACGGTCACCGCGGCCGGCGCCAAGGCCGCGCTGATCGCCCTCGGGGTGCTGACCGGACTCGCGGCGCTCATCGCGATGGGCGGCCTGAACACGGTGGCGCCGGGCGAGGCCCGGGTCGTACAGCTCTTCGGGCGCTACCGCGGCACCATCCGGCAGGACGGACTGCGCTGGGTGAACCCCTTCACCTCCCGCACCAAGATCTCCACCCGGGTCCGCAACCACGAGACCGCCGTCCTCAAGGTCAACGACGCGTACGGCAACCCGATCGAACTGGCCGCGGTGGTGGTCTGGAAGGTCCAGGACACCGCGCAGGCCACCTTCGAGGTGGACGACTTCCTGGAGTTCGTCGCCACGCAGACCGAGACTGCCGTGCGGCACATCGCCATCGAGTACCCCTACGACGCCCACGACGAGGGCGGGCTCTCGCTGCGCGGCAACGCCGAGGAGATCACCGAGAAGCTCGCCGCCGAGTTGCACGCACGCGTGGAGGCGGCCGGCGTGCAGATCATCGAGTCCCGCTTCACGCATCTCGCGTACGCTCCGGAGATCGCCTCCGCGATGCTCCAGCGGCAGCAGGCGGGCGCGGTGGTCGCGGCCCGGCGGCAGATCGTCGACGGCGCGGTCGGGATGGTCGAGGCGGCGCTCGCCCGGATCGCGGAGCGGGACATCGTGGAGCTGGACGAGGAACGGAAGGCGGCGATGGTGTCGAACCTGATGGTGGTGCTGTGCGGGGACCGGGCACCGCAGCCCGTGCTCAACACGGGGTCCCTCTACCAGTGACGGACTCCTCAGGAGGTCGCTCCCCGCAGCAGCGCAAGCAGGTGCTGCTGCGGCTGGACCCGTCGGTGTACGAGGCACTCGCCCGCTGGGCCTCGGACGAACTGCGCTCCGCCAACGCCCAGATCGAGTTCCTCCTGCGCCGCGCCCTGTCAGAAGCAGGCCGCCTCCCTGGCACGGCCCGCCCGATCCCCCGCAGGGGCCGGCCCCCTGCCTCGGGGGAGCCGGAGGAGTAGACCGGCGTCCGGGGGCAAGCACGGGTCACACGGGTTACGGGCGCCTGCGGCCCCGGGGTGCGGACAGCACCCGGTGAGCCCGGGGCCCCGGCCGTGTAGCTGAACCGTGACAAATGGCTTCCACCTGCACTGATGGGTTCCGGACCAAGATCTATACGCGCTATGTATACGTCAGGTGTATACGCGATGTGTACAGTGCTTGCCATGTCCATCGGTCACACCCTCCTAGGACTCCTGGAGTCCGGGCCCCGTCATGGTTACGACCTCAAGCGGGCCTTCGACGACAAGTTCGGTCACGACCGGCCGCTGCACTACGGCCAGGTCTACTCGACGATGTCCCGGCTGCTGAAGAACGGGCTCGTCGAAGTCGACGGGATCGAGGCCGGCGGCGGGCCCGAGCGCAAGCGGTACGCGATCACCGAGGCCGGGATCACCGACGTACAGCGGTGGCTCGCGACCCCGGAGAAGCCCGAGCCGTATCTCCAGTCGACCCTGTACACCAAGGTCGTCCTCGCCCTGCTCACCCACCGCGACGCGGCCGACATCCTCGACACCCAGCGCGCCGAGCACCTGCGCATGATGCGGATCCTGACCGACCGCAAGCGCAAGGGCGACCTCGCCGACCAGCTGATCTGCGACCACGCGCTGTTCCACCTCGAGGCCGACCTGCGGTGGCTCGAACTGACCGCCGCGCGCCTCGACAAACTCGCCGAGGCGGTGACCAGGTGACTCCCCCTCCCGGTTCCCTGCTCGCCGCCGAGGACCTGCGCAAGGCGTACGGACCGACCGTCGCGCTCGACGGCGCCGAGTTCTCCATCCACCCGGGCGAGGTCGTCGCCGTGATGGGCCCGTCCGGGTCCGGCAAGTCGACCCTGCTCCACTGCCTCGCCGGGATCGTGCCGCCCGACTCGGGCTCGATCACCTACAACGGCCGTGAGATGTCCGGCATGAACGACGCTCAGCGGAGCCTGCTCCGGCGCTCGGAGTTCGGGTTCGTCTTCCAGTTCGGACAGCTGGTGCCCGAGCTGACCTGCGTGGAGAACGTGGCCCTTCCGCTGCGGCTGAACGGCACCTCCCGCAAGGAGGCCGAGCGGACCGCCCTGTCCTGGATGGCGCGACTGGAGGTCGACGACCTCGCGAAGAAGCGGCCCGGTGAGATCTCCGGCGGCCAGGGCCAGCGCGTCGCCGTCGCCCGCGCCCTGGTCACCAACCCGCGTGTGCTGTTCGCCGACGAGCCCACGGGCGCGCTCGACTCGCTCAACGGCGAGCGCGTGATGGAACTGCTCACCGAGGCGGCCCGGTCCACCAATGCGGCCGTCGTGCTGGTCACGCACGAGGCGCGGGTCGCCGCGTACTCCGACCGCGAGATCGTCGTACGCGACGGCAAGTCCCGGGACATGGAGCGCATCGTATGAGGATGCGCCAGGCGACCAGGGACCTGGTCATGGGCGCCAGGTTCGCGTTCACCGGTGGGCGCGAGGGATGGGTCCGGCTGCTGCTCACCGCGGTCGGCGTCGGCCTCGGTGTGTCGCTGCTGCTGCTCACCACCGCACTGCCCGCCGCGCTCGCGACACGACACGACCGGGAGCTCGGGCGCGCCGACCACACCTACGGCCGTCCCATATCCAAGGCCGACGACACCCTGGTCATCGCGGACATCGACACCACGTTCCGCTCCCATGACATCCGCGGCCGGGTGATGGACCCCGAGGGTGCCCGGGCACCGCTGCCGCCCGGACTGGAGAGCTTTCCGCAGCCGGGCGAGATGGTGGTCTCCCCCGCGCTGAAGACGCTGCTCGCCTCCGACGAGGGCCGGATCCTGCGGGACCGGCTGCCGTACCGGATCGTCGGCACCATCGCGGAGCAGGGACTCGTCGGCTCACACGAACTCGCCTACTACGCGGGCGCCAAGGGGCTCGCGGCGCAGATCGCGCCTCCGGACGTGGCCCGGATCAACCGGTTCGGGGATCCCGAGCTCACCCCCGAGAAGTCGGACCCCGTCCTGCTCATGCTGATGCTCGTCGTCTTCGTGGCGCTGCTCATGCCCGTCGGCGTCTTCATCGCGGCGGCCGTGCGGTTCGGCGGCGAGCGGCGCGACCGGCGGCTCGCGGCGCTGCGTCTCGTCGGCTCCGACAGCGGCATGACCCGGCGGATCGCCGCCGGTGAGGCCCTCGCGGGAGCACTGCTCGGGCTGGTCTTCGGCACCGTCTTCTTCCTGCTCGGCAGGCAGGCCGCGGGGTCCGTCGAGGTCTTCGACATCAGCGTCTTCCCCAGCTATCTGAACCCCTCCCCGGCGCTGGCCCTGCTGGTGGCGGTCGCCGTACCGGCGGCCGCGGTGCTGGTCACCCTGTTCGCGCTGCGCGGTGTGGTCATCGAGCCGCTCGGCGTGGTGCGCGCGGCGAAGCCGGCACGGCGCCGGCTGTGGTGGCGGCTGCTGCTGCCGCTCGGCGGGCTCGCACTGCTCTACCCGATGGTTGGCAAGGGCCATGACCACGGGGCCTTCAACGAGTACCTGGTCGTCGGCGGTGTGCTGCTGCTGCTCGTCGGGGTCACGGCGCTGCTGCCGTGGGTGGTGGAGGCGGTCGTGGCCCGGCTCACCTCGGGCGGAGTGGCCTGGCAACTGGCTGTGCGCAGGCTGCAGTTGAGCAGCGGCACCGCCGCCCGCATGGTCAACGGGATCGCGGTGGCGGTCGCCGGGGCCATCGCGCTGCAGATGCTGTTCGCCGGTGTGCAGAGCGACTACACCAAGGCGACGCAGTACGACGTGACACGGGCGCAGATGCAGGTCAGCCTGCCGAAGGCGGGTCCGGTCGACGCCGTCGCCGAGCAGCTGCGGACCACCAAGGGAGTACGCCACGTCACGGCCATCGAGGAGTCGTACGCCGGGGACCGGCGCACCGACCCGCAGCGGTCCGCCGAGATGACCGTGGGCGACTGCACAACCCTGCGGGAGTTGGCGCGACTGCCCTCGTGCCGGGACGGCGATGTGTTCGTCGTGGCGCGCGGCGCGGACGACCCCGACACGCCGAAGCTGGCCAAGCCCGGCCTGACCCTGTACATCGACCCGGGCTACGCCGACGAGAAGCGCGCGGAGGTCCCCTGGACGGTGCCCCACGGGCTGAAGCAGACACAGTCGCTCAAGGCCCCGGACGGCGTGCTGCACGGTGGTTTCCTGATTGCCAAGGGCGCGCTGACCGCGAAGGAGGCACCGGCCTTCCGGGGGGACGTGTACGTCTCGCTCGACCACTCGGTGCCCGACGCGCAGGAGTACGTCCGCAACACGGCGGCCAAGGTGGCTCCGCTCACGAACCCGCAGACCTGGGCGGCCAGCCAGGAGTCCGGGCGCTTCACCTCCATCCGCACCGGGCTGTTCGTCGGCGCCACCTGTGTGCTGGCGCTGATCGGGGCCAGCCTGCTGGTCTCCCAGCTGGAGCAGTTGCGCGAGCGCAAGAAGCTGCTGTCGTCGCTGGTCGCCTTCGGCACCCGGCGCCGCACGCTGAGTCTGTCGGTGCTGTGGCAGACGGCGATCCCGATCGCGCTCGGCCTGCTGCTGGCGGCGGCGGTCGGACTGACACTGGGCGCGGTCCTGCTGAAGATGGTCGCCGCGTCCGTGACCGTCGACTGGGCGAGCGTGCTGACGATGACCGGTATCGGCGCGGGCGTGGTGCTGCTGGTGACGGTGCTCAGCCTGCCGCCGCTGCTGCGGCTGATGCGGCCGGAGGGACTGCGCACCGAGTGAGTGCCGGCCGCCCGTGCGGGCCCCTCCCCCGTCAGGGGAGGGGCCCGCGCGCGTCACAGGGCGTACTCCTTCACCACCCGGCGGACCTGGGCGAACAGCATGCCGACGTTCACCGACTTGCGGCAGACGACCACGGCGACGACGTCCTGCTGCTCGTTCATCCGCACGAACAGATGGGTGAGGTTCTCGCTGTTGACGAGGATCTCCTGGAAGAAGTGGTTGTCGCTGGAGACCCCCCGGCGTTCCTTGAACACGTCCTCGATCATCACGACCGTACGGCCCTGGAACAGGTCGAGAGTCGCGCCCGCGAGGAGGTCGAGGACCTCCGGCGGGTGGTTGTCCACCGTCTCGTACGACAGCAGCATTCCCGTCGACATGTCGACCACGCCGGAGGCGACACAGTCGGGTGCGTCCGTACGCAGGGACTTGACCAGGCCCATCACCTGGTCGGAGAAACCGGGAGTCATACGCTTCGTCGCCATCCCTTCACACTCCCTCGGGTGCCTTCGCGGCAAGGATCGAACCGATGCGGTCCAGGGCCGGGCGGGTCGCCCGGTGCAGTCCGTCGACGTCCACGCCCTCGTCGCCGAGCACGACCATGAGCGCGGTGTCGCCGACGGCGTAGAACGCGGCACAGCCCTCGGTGCCGTACGCGACCGTGCCGCGCAGGGCGCCGCGGGCGGTCGCCTGGGTCGTGCGCCGGGCGAGGCCGAGGGCGGCCGCGGCGAGGGCGGCGAGCCCTTCGGGGTCGATGCCGCTCGCCGTGTCGGCCGCTATGAGCAGTCCGTCCGCTGCCGCCACCGCGGTGTCCGTGATTCCGGACACCTGTTCGCGCAGGCCGCGCATTTCGAGTGCCAGCGCTTTGTGATCCATGTACACAACTCCCTACGAATGATCCTTGGGTGATCGCATCGGTTCGCCTTTCGTCTGTGTGTGAGGTGCCGGGTCTCGTGAGGTGCCGGGTGGTCATTTGGCGCTTCCGCTGCGCAGGCGGAAGAACCCTTTCCAGCTCGCTCCCTGCTTTTCGGGCGTGATCGTCGCGGTGATACCGCTGGCGCCGGGTGTGCGCCGGGGCAGGGAGGGAGCAGGTTCCGGGGGCCGGCGGGGTGCGGTGCCGGGGTCCTGTGACGGGGGTGCGGGGTCCGCGGACGGGGCCGGCACGGTTGCGGGATCCGGGGCACGGGGGCGCAGCCCCTGCGCGGGCGCACGGGTCGCGATCCGGAGCCCGGGGTCGGCCGACTCGACGCATTCGAGGTATCCCTCGTCCAGCAGGCGGGCCATCTCGACGGTGACCGTGTAGACCGCGCGGCCGGTGCGGAAGGCGATGTCCCGGGCCGTCCGGCGGCCGTCGCAGTTCAGGAGCAACTCGCGGCGCACCGAGCTCAGTTGGGTGACGTCGACCTCCAGGGCGGGCAGCGGGCGCTCCCGCCCCGGCCGCATCCGGTGGGGCAGTACGTCGAGTGCGGCCAGCTTGCGTGCGGCCTGGTGCAGCAGCCGCATCGGGCCCTCGCCGACGGTGAGCGCCTCGGGCGGCTCCACCGGGTCCGGAACGGGCTCGCAGCCGTCCACGTCCCCGGCGACGATCGCGAACACCGCGTCCTGCATCGCCATCACACGGACGACCCGCAGTTCGGCCGCCCCGGCGCCGGACCGGCCGGAACGCATCAGCAGCGTTCCGGGGCCCGGGGCGCCGGGGCTCGCGACGGCGACGACGAGACCGCCGCGCAGATGGACGACTCCCCCGGGCTGCCCGGAGATCCGAAGCGCACCGTCGCCCTTTTCCCTCGCGTACTGCGTCACCGCATGCGACAGCAGGTCGTAACCGGCCCGCCCAAGGGAATCCCGTATGCCCGCCACAACTCCCCTTGGAATGTCGCACACACGCCTGACGCGTCACGCTGAGGGGGTATGTGTATCAAGCCCGTACGCATATTCCAGCGAAATTCGCACTACCTGACGGAAGTTGGCATTTCTCGCCGTTCCCGGAGCGTCATCGGTACGGCATCGGACATTCGAATGACCGAGTACACAACCGGGGTTGCCCGGTGTGCGGTCAGGCGCCGGCCGCGGGCACCCGCGTCAGGCGTCGGCCGCGAGCACCCGTACCGGCAGCGGCCGCAGGGCGCCCCGCAGCGCCTCGGCCAGCTCCTCGTACTCGGCGCCCCGGGCGGCGCCCGCGCGCATCGCGAGGGCCACGCGCCGGGTCGGGGCCGGGTCCGCGAAGTAGCCCGTGAGGAGCTGGCTGTTGCGGGTGGTCTCCACCTTCAGCGCGGTGTGCGGCAGCAGGGTCACCCCGAGGCCGCCGGCCACGAGCTGGACGAGGGTGGACAGTCCGGCGGCGGTCGTGGTCACGGGCGCGTCCGCACGACCGGCCTCCCGGCAGATGTCCAGGGCCTGGTCCCGCAGACAGTGGCCCTCGTCCAGAAGCAGCAGATTCAGCTCGCGCAGCGCCTCGCGGGGTATCCCCTCCCGTCCGCCGAGCCAGTGGTCGAGCGGGGTGACGAGTACGAAGTCCTCGTCGAACAGCGGGAGTTCGGCGACTCCGGGCATGCCCAGGGGCACGGCGAGGAGCAGCAGGTCGAGGCGGCCGCTGGTGAGCCCTTCGAGCAGGCTGGCGGTCTGCTCCTCGTGGACCTGAAGGTCGAGGTGCGGGTAGCGGTCGTGGACCAGGTTGAGGACGGTCGGCAGCAGATACGGCGCCACGGTCGGGATCACCCCGAGCCGCAGCACCCCGGTGAAGGGCGCCCGGACGGCCTCGGCCTCCTCCATGAGGGCACCGACCTCGTCCAGCACCGCCTTGGCCCGTACGGCGAGGCGCTCGCCGGCGGGCGAGAGGAGCACCTTGCGGGTGGTGCGCTCCAGCAGGGTGACGCCGAGCACCTCCTCCAGCGCGGAGACGGCGCCCGACAGCGCGGGCTGGCTCATGCCGATCGCGGCGGCGGCGTCCCGGAAGTGCAGATGCTCGGCGACGGCGGCGAAGGCCCGCAGCTGGGCGAGACTGGGCTGGCGGCGCCCGTGGGACCTGGCCCCAGCCATGGCATACCCCTTACTCATGGTCACTGATAATCCTCACCGATCAACGCGACCGAGTGTAGCTATTTCCCGAATCAATGCACCCTGTGCCAGGATCGTGAGAGTCCAACCCATGAGAAATGCCTTGCATCCGAGGTGTTTCTGTGCTTCAAGGAGAGCGTGTGCTCACTGTCGGTGACAAGTTCCCCGAGTTCGAACTGACCGCCTGCGTCTCGCTGGAGAAGGGCAAGGAGTTCGAGCAGATCAACCACAAGACCTACGAGGGCAAGTGGAAGATCGTTTTCGCCTGGCCCAAGGACTTCACCTTCGTGTGCCCGACCGAGATCGCCGCCTTCGGCAAGCTGAACGACGAGTTCGCCGACCGTGACGCCCAGATCCTCGGCTTCTCCGGTGACTCCGAGTTCGTGCACCACGCCTGGCGCAAGGACCACCCGGACCTGCTCGAGCTGCCCTTCCCGATGATGGCCGACTCGAAGCACGAGCTGATGCGCGCCCTGGGCATCGAGGGCGCGGACGGCTTCGCCCAGCGTGCCGTCTTCATCGTGGACCAGAACAACGAGATCCAGTTCACCATGGTGACCGCGGGCTCCGTCGGCCGTAACCCGAAGGAGGTCCTGCGGGTCCTGGACGCCCTGCAGACCGACGAGCTGTGCCCCTGCAACTGGAGCCAGGGCGACGAGACCCTCGACCCGGTCAAGCTGCTGGCCGGTGAGTGACCCATGTCCCTCGACTCCCTCAAGTCCGCCGTCCCGGACTACGCCAAGGACCTGAAGCTCAACCTGGGCTCGGTCATCGGCAACTCCGACCTGCCGGCCCAGCAGCTGTGGGGCACGGTGCTGGCCACGGCGATCGCCTCGCGCTCGCCGATCGTGCTGCGCGAGCTGGAGCCCGAGGCGAAGGCGAACCTCACGCCCGAGGCGTACACCGCGGCCAAGTCCGCGGCCGCCGTCATGGCGATGAACAACGTCTTCTACCGCACCCGCCACCTGCTCTCGGACCATGAGTACGGCACCCTGCGCGCCGGTCTGCGGATGAACGTCATCGGCAACCCCGGGGTCGACAAGGTCGACTTCGAGCTGTGGTCGTTCGCCGTGTCCGCGATCAACGGCTGCGGCATGTGCCTGGACTCCCACGAGCAGGTCCTGCGCAAGGCGGGCATGGAGCGTGAGGTCATCCAGGAGGCCTTCAAGATCGCTGCGGTCATCCAGGCCGTCGGCGTCACCCTGGACGCGGAGGCTGTCCTGGCCGAGTGACGGCCGTATCACCGAAGAGGCCCGCTCCCAGCTGCCGCTGGGGGCGGGCCTCTTCGTATGCGCGAGGGCGGCTGGGGCGTGCGACACGCCCCGGTGCTACGACCGCGTCTCGTCCAGCGGCGGCTTCGCCGGGGTCTCGGTCGAGGCCGTACCGAGGTCCGGCTCCGAGGGCTGGTGCGGCACGGCGCTCGCGTACGACCGCAGATAGCCCACCACGGTGTTCGTCACCGCCACCAGCGGCACCGCCACCACGGCCCCGCCGATCCCGGCGACCATCCCACCGGCCGTCACCGACAGGACCACCGCCAGTGGATGGACCCTCACGGCCCGGCCCAGGATGAACGGCTGCAGGATGTGCCCCTCGATCTGCTGGACGGCGAGCACCACGACCAGCGTCATGATCGCGGTGAAGACACCCTGGGTCACCAGCGCCACGACCACCGCCAGCGCGCCCGAGGCGACCGCACCCACCAGGGGGATGAAGGAGAACAGGAAGATGAAGACGGCGAGCGGCACGGCCATGGGGACGTTCAGGAAGTAGATCCCGAGGCCGATGAAGATCGCGTCGATCAGGGCCACGATCACCGTGCCCCGGACATAGGCGGTCAGGGTGCGCCACGCCCGCGGGCCCGCGCCCGCGACGCCCGGCCGGGCCGCGGCCGGCACCAGCTTCAGCGTCCACTCCCAGATGCGCCGGCCGTCGTAGAGCAGGAAGAGGGTGGAGAACATCGTCAGGAGGATGCCGGTGAGCGCCTCCACGATGACCGTCACGCCCTCGAGACCCGCCGAGGTGATCTGGTCGGTGTTGGCGCCGATCGCCTCCCGCAGATTCTTCGCGATCTCGTTGATCTGCTTGTCCGTGACATGGAAGGGGCTGTGCAGCAGCCACTTGCGCAGCTCGTCGATGCCGTCCTGGATCTGGTTGGAGAGCGAGTCGATGTTCTCCATGACCTGCCAGGTCACGAACCACCCGATCAGACCCATGACGACGAAGCCGAGGACGGCGGTCATCGCGGTGGCGGGCCCCCGCGGCACCCCGTAGCGCCGCAGCCGCGCCACGGTCGGCTGCAGCAGCGCCGTGATGAGCAGCGCGCACACGAAGGCGAACACCACCAGCTGGACGGAGCTGATGACCCGCATCAGCACCCAGAGCGTGCCCGCGAGGACGAGCAGCCGCCAGCCCGCCTCGGCCGCGACCCGTACGCCCCACGGGACCGCCTCGACGGGGTGCGGGCGAGACTGCGGCGTGGCGGGCACATACGTCGACGGCTGCACATGGTCCACCACCGGCGGCGGTTCGGGCGCGGTGTGCTCCTTCTCCACCTCGGCGCGGCGCTCGTCCAGCCGCTCACTCACCTGGGTGATCCCGGCGCCGATCCGAGCCAGCCAGCCTGGCACTTGCGACATGATCCGTCCTCTTCCCCCGTGTCCCCGGGTGCGGCCCACCACTCCCCCCTGGAGTCGTCGCCTCCGACCGTACATTGCAGGCGCCGTCTGCCGTGTGAACAGCCGTAGCCCCTCACCGAATAGACGGTGAGGGGCTACGCGAGGTTGAGCGGCCGGGCGCGGTGGACCCGCGGCTCAGTACCAGCTGTTGGCCTGCCAGAACGACCACGCCTGACACGGGCTGCCGTACCGGCTGTTCATGTAGTTGAGGCCCCACTTGATCTGTGTGGCCGGGTTCGTCTGCCAGTCGGCACCGACGGACGACATCTTGGAGCCGGGCAGGGCCTGGAAGAGGCCGTAGGCACCGGAAGAGGCGTTGACCGCCTGGTAGTTCCAGCTTGACTCGTGGTTCACGATGTTGCTGAAGCACTGGAACTGGCCGGCTCCGACCATCGAGCGCGCCATCGCCTGGATCTGCGCGACCGAGTAGGAGCTCTGAACGGGGAAGCTGGAGGCGTCACGGGTCGCGTCGCGGCTGGCCTTCTGCTCGGCCTCCTTGCGCGCCTTGGCGTCCTCCTCGGCCTTCTGAGCAGCCTTCTGCTTGGCCACCGCGTCCGCGGCCGCCTGCTTGCGGGCCGACTCCTCGGCGTCCTTCTTGGCGCTCGCGTCGGCGGCGATGGCCTGGGCGTCGGCCTGCTGCGTCAGCGACGCGGTCTGGACCTGGGCCTGCTGTCCTGCGGGTATGTCCGCGAGGAGCGTGGTCTCGCTAGCCGTTGCCTCGGCGTCGCTCGAGGGCTGTCCAGTGCTGCCCGAGGCAACACCGGTGACGGCGCCTACAGCGGTGACCGCCGTGGCCGAGGCCACTGCGAATCCCCGGACCGAAATCCGGCTCACACGGTTTCCTTCCAGCATCGCCCGCTTCGGTGACCCTGGCGGACGCAATCGTGCCCCTGACGCTGGCCTCCCAACTGCGGGGTCACGGGAGGCACGGGCCCGGTGGGCAACTTCCGTGACGGAAGCGCCGTGTGGTGCTCGGGCGGCATACGACGGCTCTATGGAGTTCTGGTGCTTCAAGTTGTGCCGTACCGCTGGGGGTACAGGTGTGTCGTATGCGGGGCCTGACAGGACTGAGACTCTGCCGCAACGCGACACCGGGTGGCAATTCTGCGCCGAGTGTGAAAGCTCACACCTCGTTTGGCCCAAGGGATTCACGGAAATACCCACACACCGAAGCGCCGCCCGGATAGGCTCTTGGCCTTTGCCGGACGGCGCCAACTGGTGAGTAACCACCTCACGTTGAACAAGGGGCTCAGATCTGCCCCTCTTCGAGCATTTCGGTCACAAGGGCCGCGATCTGGGACCTCTCGGACCGCGTGAGCGTGACATGCGCGAAGAGCGGATGCCCCTTCAGTTTCTCCACGACGGCGACGACTCCGTCGTACCGGCCCACCCGCAGGTTGTCCCGCTGGGCCACGTCATGCGTGAGAACAACGCGTGAATTGGCGCCGATCCGGGACAGAACGGTCAGGAGAACATTCCGTTCCAGCGACTGGGCCTCGTCCACGATCACAAAGGCGTCGTGCAGCGAACGGCCACGGATGTGAGTAAGAGGAAGGACCTCCAGCATCCCGCGTGCCGTGACCTCTTCGATGACCTCGCGGGTGGTGACCGCGGACAGGGTGTCGAAGACCGCCTGCGCCCAGGGGCTCATCTTCTCGGCCTCGGTGCCCGGCAGATAGCCCAGTTCCTGCCCGCCGACCGCGTACAGCGGCCGGAAGACCATCACCTTCTGGTGCTGCCGGCGCTCCAGCACCGCTTCCAGACCCGCGCACAGCGCCAGCGCGGACTTGCCGGTGCCGGCCCGGCCGCCCATCGACACGATCCCCACGTCCGGGTCGAGCAGCAGGTCGAGGGCGATCCGCTGCTCGGCGCTGCGGCCCTTGATGCCGAACGCCTCCCGGTCCCCGCGCACCAGCCGGACGGTGCCGTCCGCCGCGACCCGGCCCAGTGCCTTGCCCCGCTCCGACTGGATCGTCAGGCCGGTGTGCACAGGGAGGTCCACGGCCTCGGGGACCTGCACCTGTCCCTCTTCGAAGAGAATGTCCACCCGCTCGGCGGACAGCGTCAGTTCGGACATTCCGGTCCATCCGGAGGAGTCCGTGATGGCCAGCTCCGCGCGGTACTCCTCGGCGAGGAGCCCGACCGAGGACGCCTTGATCCTCAGCGGGAGGTCCTTCGACACGACGGTGACGTCGAACCCCTCCGCCTGCAGATTGCGGGCGACCGCGAGGATGCGGGAGTCGTTGTCCCCCAGGCGGTAACCGGTCGGCAGCACGCTGGGGTCCGAGTGGTTGAGCTCGACCCGGAGGGTTCCACCGAGATCCCCGATCGGCAGGGGGGCGTCGAGGCGGCCGTACCGCACCCGGTAGTCGTCGAGCAGACGCAGGGCCTGCCGGGCGAAGTACCCGAGTTCGGGATGGTGCCGCTTGGCCTCCAGCTCCGTCACCACGACGATCGGGAGCACGACCTCGTGCTCGTCGAAGCGAGTCATGGCGTTCGGATCGGCCAGCAGGACGCTGGTGTCGAGAACATAGGTGCGCCGGTCTGGCTTGTGGCGCTTTGCGCTGGTCACCACGGAAGGACGTACCCCCTCGGATGAGGTCGGGGAGCGACGGAGTGAGATGCCGGATGGGGCTGGGCGGGATGAATCCCGACCGGTCCACGGCCGCGATGCACGGGCCGAGAACCGGCCCTCCGTTGCTTCTTCCGTGCCGAGACCGCACGGTCGGGCTGGTGCAAAGGGCCTCCCGGGCGAACGGCCCCGAGCCGTTCGCTGAGATACGACACCCGTGGTTCGGGTGTCGACCTGTTTGGCTTATGCCCTCGAACACGCGCAGCCATGCCAGGGCATACGGCGGCGCCCCGGTGAACTCCTCGTGACGTCCCTCGTCGGGCCCGCACCCAGAAGGGTGGTGCCGGGCCGCGTTGAACGGGTGTCAGCCGCCGTAGCGGCGGTGTCGCGCAGCGTAGTCACGCAACGCGCGCAGGAAGTCGACCTTGCGGAAGGCCGGCCAGAAGACCTCGCAGAAGTAGTACTCCGAATGGGCCGTCTGCCACAGCATGAAACCGGACAACCGCTGCTCGCCACTCGTGCGGATGACGAGGTCGGGGTCGGGCTGGTGGCTGGTGTAAAGGTGGCGGCCGATCAGATCGACGTCCACGGAGTCGGCGAGCTCCTCCATCGAGGTGCCCTTGTCGTGGGCGTCGAGGACCATCGAACGGACGGCGTCGGCGATCTCCTGGCGACCGCCGTAGCCGACGGCGACGTTGACGAGTATCCCGTCGACGTGCGCGGTGGCCTCCTCGGCCTCCTTCACCGCGGTCCGCACATGGCCCGGCAGCATGTCGAGCGCACCGACGTGGTGCACGCGCCAGCGGCCGTCGGCGGCGAGCGAGCGCACGGTGTCCGCGATGATCCCGAGGAGCGGGACCAGCTCCTCCTTGGGCCGGTTCAGGTTGTCCGTGGACATCAGCCAGAGGGTGACGACCTCGACGTCCGTCTCGGCGCACCAGCCGAGGAACTCCTCGATCTTGTCCGCGCCGGCCTGGTGGCCCTGTGCGGTGGTCGAGCCCGCCGCCTTCGCCCAGCGCCGGTTGCCGTCCATGATGACGCCGATGTGCTTGGGCACCTGAGCGTGGTCCAGGTGACCTTCCACCCGGCGTGCGTACAACCTGACCAGCAGGCCGCGCAGCATGTCGCGCAGGTTCACGTGATTGTCAGCCCCTCCGTGCGGATCAGACAGGGTGCGGGCGGGTGATGCGCTCCCCGTCGGATGGCGGTCCCCGGGGGCGAAGCCTACCCCCGGAGCGCCGGGGCACCGCCCACGGGTGTCGGCGGCCCGGTTCAGGGCCGTACGGGTGAACGGCGGCTGAACGGCGGCCCCGTTGTCGCGTTTCCGGGCCGCCGGGCACTGCTCGCCCGCCCGGCTTCCGGGCTCGGTTGGGGATGTCGCGCCCGGTTCGGCCTCAGGGTGGGACGCGCATGTCGCCCGTCCGGTTCCGAGAGGGCGCGCGGGGCGCTCGTCCCGTTTCCGGAGTGGCGTGTGCGGGGCGCTCGTCCCGCTGCCGGGTCGGTCGGTGACGGCAAAGAAAACGGGCCGGTCCGTGGGGGGGAGACGGACCGGCCCGAGGGGGGGTTTCCACCATAACCCTTCGTAAGGGCCGACGGGCGCATTGCCGGGAAACAACTACTCTCCGGAGTCGTCCGACAACGCGTCGGTGGCTCCGGAGGCGTTCATTCCGTACGGTGTCATGGCCGAATCACAGGGGATTCAAAGGAAAACCGGGCGAACCCCGAGGGATTTATGGGGTTTTCGAGCAATGGTGGGGCAGGCGACGACACCACGCGACGTACTCCGGGCGGGTGACCCGTGCGAAAACAGCCACTTGACGCCACCGCTAACGTCGCTGTCATGGCCACGTTCACCACGGCGACGGTAGTCGCACCGGTGCCACTGGAGGTCGCACGGTCGGCGAGCGACCGGCGGCGCGGGCTGCTCGGGCGGGACGGGATCGAGGGGGCACTGCTGCTCAGTCCGGCGAGATCGGTGCACACCCTGGGGATGCGGTTCGCGATCGACGTCGCCTATCTGGACCGCGACTTGCGGGTGGTGGCGGTGCGCACGATGCGGCCGGGGCGGATCGGCCTGCCCCGCCCCTGGGCACGTTACGTCCTGGAGGCGGAGGCGGGAGCGATGGAGCGCTGGGGCGTACGCCGGGGGACCCGCATTCTTCCGGGGGACGCCTGACGGCGCGTCGGCGCATGGAACAGGGCACCGCGCAGCCCCCTCCTCTGCGCGGTGCCGCCCCGCGCAGCTTTGCTCACGCGAAATACCTTGGTCTGAACTTAACGTGGCGTTCGAGGGCGGCGCGAGCCACACCGGATAACGATGTGGAAACCCCGGGCACCGGCACCTCACCGGGACGGAAGCGCCCCGGGCCTGCGGGCCTCGACGAGGAAGCGGGTGCTGTGGGCGACGAACGGCCCCTGGGAGCGGATCTGCTCGTGCAAGGAGCGCAGCCGGGACCCGTAGCGCTCCACGGTGAAGCCGGGCACCATCCAGATCACCTTGCGCAGGAAGTGGACGACCGCGCCGATGTCGAGGAACTCCATACGCAGCCGGGCCTCCTGGAGGTCGACCACCTCCAGGCCGGCCGCCTCGGCCTCGGCCCGCGCCCGCCGGGGATCCCGGGCGTCACGGACCTCCTCCGGCTGCCGCCCGAGGAAGTACTCGACGAGCTCGAACGCGCTCGCCGGGCCGACCTGCTGGGAGAAGTACGTGCCGCCGGGGCGCAGCACACGGGCGATCTCACTCCAGTACGTCCGCACCGGATGCCGGCTGGTGACGAGGTCGAAGGCGGCCTCCGCGAACGGCAGCGGGGCGTCGTCGGGCGAGGCGACCACCACGGCACCGCGCGGATGGAGCAGGGCGGTGGCCCGGGCGACGTTCGGCGGCCAGCCCTCGGTGGCGACGGTGAGCGGCGGCAGCGCCGGCGCGGAGGCCAGGACCTCCCCTCCCCCGGTCTGGATGTCGAGCGCGGCAGCGGCGCCCGCCAGCCGCTCCGCCATCGAACGTGCGTACCCCCACGGAGGCCGCTCCTCCGTCGCCCGCCCCTCGAACCAGGAGAAGTCCCAGCCGTCGACGGGTTCCTCGACGGCCTCACGGACCAGCTCTTCGAACGTACGGTCGCCACTCATACCGGCCATGGTCCCAACGAGCGATCGCGGGTCGCGACCGAAATAACGGCGGGGACGGGCGGACGGATCGCGCGGCGGGCGGGCGGACTACGGCACCAGCGGGCGGACCTCCCCGGCCGTGAACCGTACGAAGCCCTCGGGGTCCGGCTCGTCGCCCGTGGGCTGGAGGATCACGGTGTCGGCCCCCGCCTCCACCAGCCGCTGGACGGCCTTCGCGACGGCTCCCGCGTCCCCGGCGACACCGAGGTCCGGCACGGAGCCGAGGCCCTCCGCCTCCAGCTCGGCCCGCAGGCGGGCCGACGCGTCCGGTCCGGTGGCGGTGAGCAGGTACACCACGACGTGATGGGGGTCGGTGCGGCCGGCCGCCGCCCGCCCCTCGTCGATGATGGCACGGGCCCGCCGTACGCCCTCCGGTGTGGTGGCCGCGGTCAGGATCGTCCCGTCCGCCGCCTCACCGGACAGCCGCAGCGAGCGCGGTCCGGTGACCCCGGCGAGAACACCGGCCGGCTCCGCGGGCGGCCAGTCCAGCGCGACGCCGTCCAGCTTCACATACCGCCCCTCCGCGGTGACCCGCTCACCGCGGAGCAGGGCCCGCAGCGCGTCGAGGTACTCGCGCAGAAGGGTGACGGGCGACTCGGCGCGGGCACCGACCTGACCCATCCAGCTCTGGACGCCGTGCCCGACGCCGACCATGGCCCGGCCGGGGAACAGCCGCTCCAGCGTGGCGGTCTCCATCGCGGTGATCGCGACGTTCCGCAGCGGCACGGGCAGCAGCCCGACACCGACGCGCAGCCGCTCGGTCCAGGCGAGCGCGGCGGACGCGGCCGAGATCCCGCCCTCCAGGAAGCAGTCCTCCCACAGCCACAGCTCCTCCAGGCCCGACTCGTCCGCGAGCCGCGCCAACGGACGCAGCCGCTCGGGGGGCAGTTGGGGCCGGAACACAACACCGAGTCCAGTCATACAGCCTTCCTATGCGAGCGGGCCCGGGGCGCACAACACGTTTGGCCGCCGTCTCACGCGCCCCTGGGGGGTGTCTGACAGACACTCCCTAGTCCTCCTCGGGACGTTCGTAGTGCAGGAGTACGACACCGTTGCCGAAGCGGCGGGAGTCGATCAGGCGCAGGGCGGTCAGGGCGTCGCTCTCGGCGAAGAGGCGCTGCCCGCGGCCGACCAGGATCGGGTGGACGTACACCCGGAACTCGTCCACGAGGTCGTTCCGCAGGAACTCGGCGGCCAGGGCGGCACCGCCGAGCGCGAGGTCACCGCCCTCCTGCTCCTTGAGAGCGCGGATGTCCTCGACGACGACGTCCCGGACGACGGTGGTGTGCCAGTCGGCGTGCTGCAGGGTCCGTGAGAACACGATCTTCGGCATGTTCCGCCAGATCCGGGCATACTCGACCACGGGCCCCGACCGGTGCGGGTCGGCGTCCGCGGTGGGCCAGAACTTGGCCATGAGCTGGTAGGTGACGCGCCCGTTCAGGAACGCGCCCATCTCTTTGAGCACGTCATTGAAGTGCTGGTGCAGTTCGTCGTCGACCAGATGCCAGTCGATCTCACGGTTCGGGCCCTCGATGAAGCCGTCCAGGGACATGGACATCATCAGGACGATCTTTCTCATGGCAGCTCCCGGTTACGACGCCGACCATCCGGACGGCACGAGCATCGCGCAGCGGCGGCGCGCGGACGGGGAGGCGGCTCCGGGTGATTCGCACACGGGGCTCAGCCGCCGGCGGTACCCGCCGAGTCCGAGGACGAATCCCCGGACGACTCCCCCCGGGGGAACGAGACCTCCACGCGACGGTTTTTCCGGCGTCCCTCCTCCGTGGAGTTGTCGGCGATCGGGTAGTCCTCGCTGTAGCCGCGCACCTCGAAGGTGACGGTGCCGCCGAGACGCGCGGCCAGCTGGTCGTGGACCGCCTCGGCGCGCTGCTTGGACAGGACGAGACCGTGGGCGTACGAGCCCAGGTTGTCGGTGAAGCCGAAGACCCGGACGTTCGTGGCCTTCTGCTTCTTGATCTCGTCCGCGATGGCGTCGATGCGGGAGCGGGCCTCCGGGTTCAGCTTGGGGCTGTCCTTCGGGAACAGCACCTCGGCCTGGAGTGCGAAGGTGACGTTCTCGTTGGTGTCCTCGCGCCGCTCCTCACCGCCGAGGTCCTCCACGACGGACTTGATGTCCAGCACCTTGGCGGGCGCGAGGGTGGCGCCGTCTGCGAGCTTCAGCCCCGGGCTGGTGGGGTCCACGGAGGGGGGCGGAGAGGTGGTGACGCTACCTGGGGGCGCGCTGGGGTCGTCGGCGGCGACGGCCGGGGGGCCACCGGCGAGACCGAGCACGGTGAGCAGGGAGAGCGCGGTGACGGCACGCAAGGGGCGGGGCATGGCGGCTCACCCCTGGGAGAGTTCGACGGTGGCGGGGGGCATGGCGCCGACCTGGAAGTCGACGGTGTCGGTGCCTTCGGGTGGGGCGGGGAACTGGGCGAACCAGTCGGCGGTCGCACCGCTTCTGACTCCGCCGGTGAACTGCGTGCAGAGGCAGCGCCCCGAGGTGTCCCGGAGGATCAGGTACTTCTTCTTGCCCTTCTGGTCGATCAGGCTGGCCCCGGCGATGGAGCCGCCGTTCCTGGCCAGCTCCCGCTCGTCGCCGCGCCAGTCGGCCGCGACCCACAGCGTCCCCGTGTTGTTCGTGACCGTTCCTTCGACGGTCACGAAGCCCCCGCCGTCACGCTTGGCGGAGGTCACCGCGAGCGTCAGTCCGTTCTCTCCCTTGACCTCGGCGAGCACCGAGTCCGCCTGGGGTGCCCGGGACTGCTCGGACCGCTTCTGACCGCCGCTGCTCCGGGTGGGAGCCGACGAAGACGAGGCTCCTTTGTCCGACTGCCCGTCACTGCTCCCTCCGCAACCGGCCACCGTGAGGACCAGCCCGGTCGCGACCGCGACTGCGCCGAGCGCCCTGCGGCCCTTCATGGTGCGCGGAAAGTCCATCGGTACGGCTTCCTTTCACTTGGCCAGATGCACAGAGAACAGCACGGACGCGTCAGGAAGGTCGTCCGATCGGAAATGTGCGGGGTCGATGTCGACGGACTGGCCGTCGCAGTCGAGGTGTACGAGTCTCTTCGGATCGGCGTCCGTCGGAAAAGTGCAGCGGGGCTCGATCACCGCGATGGCCTCGGCCCTCGCGCGCCGCGTCTCCGTCCCCGGAATGATGGACTTCCCCACTGTGTAGCGCGTCTCGATCGCCACCTGGTAACCCGGGTAGCCGTTCACGACGGTGGGGGCAATGCTCAGCACGGTCGAGTCGTTCGCGGCAGCCAACTGCGCGGCGGCAGCACTCGCTCCCGCTCCCTGGGCGTCTTGGCCGCTAAGCCACTTCGTCCAGTCGTCGTCCTGTCCGATGGCCCCTTGCAGGTCGGTCATCAGCTCGTCACGGGTGTCCTGTGCGGCCGCCAACGCAGCAGCGTCCGCCGCGGACTGAGCTCCATTGCGGGCGGACGCTGCTTGGGCGAACACGAAGAAGGCGATCGCGGCGAACAGAAGGATCCCCGTCAGCCAGATGTAGAGAGGGAGCGTCTGTCCGCGGTCTGCAAGTCGGTACGGAGCGGTCAGCCGCCGATGACGTTGTTCACGGCACGCATGATCGCCCCCGAGATCGCGCCGTCGAGTCCGAGGCCGTCGATCATCGTGAAGATCCCCGCAATGATGATCATCAGCCCCGCATACTCCACAAACCCGGCCCCCGCGTCCCGTCCGGCCCCCCGCATCCGGGAGACCACGGTCCTCCGCCACGTGCCGATCCTGTGCGTCGTCCTCGTCACCACGGCCCCAGACCTCCCACCTGATGCGGCTACGACCAACCCACGCACCGTACGTGAAGGCACCCTCACCGCGAGTGGGCCCAGGGGCCCAACTTCCGCGTCGTACTGCGGTCATCGGCTCCACCCCTCGCGGGCCGTCCCCAGCCAGTGGGCGATCGCTTCGCTGCGCGTGGAACTGTGCAGCTTCGCGAAGATGCGATTGATGTGGTTCTTGACCGTCTTCTCGCTGATGAAGCAGGCGGCGGCGATCTGCCGGTTGTTCATACCGGCCGCGATGAGATCCATGACCTCCACCTCCCGGGAGCTCAGGCCGAAGTCCAGCCATCCCGCGGCACGGCGCCGGGGGCCTCCCGTACGGGCGGGGAGGGCCTTCGACGAATGTGCCACAACTGGTTGCAGGTGCGAAGGGCTTTCGTCTCGTTCGTAGGAAACACCGAACGAAGACGGGACAGTGCCCCGGCCCTCCCTCATCCTCCGTACCGCGGCGACCAGTTCGGCCGCCGTGAACTCGCCGTGCACCAGATAGCCGGAGGCCCCGCGGCGCAGCGCCTCCGCCACGACCTCGGGTTCCCTGCTGTACGTCAGCATCATCACGGGGGCCGTGCGGGCCAGCCGGGGCAGTGCGGTCAGGCCGTCGGTGCCGGGCATACGGAGGTCCAGGAGGACGACGTCCGGACGGTGCCGGGCGGCGCACACGAGCGCCTGCCCGCCGTCCGCCGCCTCCGCCACGACCTCGATGTCGGGGTGGACGGACAGCAGGGCGGTCAGGCCCGCCCGTACGACCGGGTTGTCGTCGGCCACGAGGACGCGCAGCGGCGGGCCGGGAAGTGCCTGGTCAGGCATGTGCGGCCTCCTCTTGGGGGCTGTGGGGAGAGGTGGCGGGGACGGGGATGTGCAGGTGGATCTCGGCGCCGCCCAGCGGTGAGCGGCCGAGGTGGAGGCGGCCGCGCAGGGACGCGGCGCGTTCCGCCATGCCCAGCAGACCGAAGTGGCCGGTTCTCGCCAGCTCCTCGGGCACGGCGGTCGGGGGCAGCCCCACACCGTTGTCCCCGATCCGTAGGTCGAACGTCTCGAACCCGGTGACGTCGAGTGCGATACGGACACGGGTGGCGTGGGCGTGGCGATGGGTGTTCTCCAGCGCCTCGGAGACGATGGACAGGACGTCGTGCGCGGCCGCGTACGGCAGGAGGAGCGGTGTCTCCGGCAGCCTCAGTTCGGTCTCCGCGCCGCCGCGGGCGGCGAACGTCCCGGCGCACGCGGTCACTTCGGCCACCAGATCCAGCCGGGCCGCCGTGAAGTCGGTACGGCGCCGCAGGTCCGACAGCAGGTCGCGGGACTCCTCCGCGGCCCGTCGTGCGGCGTCGGCCACCTGGGCCGCCTGGCGCTTGAGCGTGGCCGGGTCGCGGTGCTCGGCCGAGGCGGCGAGGGCCTCCGCGGCCAGCGCCAGACCGTGCAGGGTCTTCGCCACCGAGTCGTGCATCTCCCGCGCCAGCCGCGCCCGTTCGGACTCGACGGCCTCGGCCGCCGCGAGCCGGGCGTTCGCCTCGGACAGTGCCTCGCCGGCGGCGCCGAAGCGGAACATCAGATTGCGCAGGGTCACCCCGATGATGCCCGCGGCCACGCAGAACCCGGCGATGAGAAGAGTGCTGACCCCGGCGCCGGGGCGATGCTCCCAGGCGCGGAACACCCCCAGCACGACGGCGAGTTGCAGACCGGTGAGGACCCCGGCGCCGCGCCAGCCGTAGAGCAGTCCGGACAGCAGGGGTGTGCAGACCGTGGCGTAGGCGAGGGGGGAGACGGGTGACGCGGTCGACAGGAGCGTGGCGACGAAGAGCAGGTCCAGCGCCATGAGCGTCGGGTGGGCGAGCAGCCGAGGGCCGACGCGGTCCCAGTCGCGCAGCAGGGCGTACGACGTCATCACGCCGAGGACGGCGGCGGCGAGGACGGCGACACGGAGGGCACCGGAGGGGGCGTTGGCCAGGGCGAACGGGGCGCCGATCACCACCAGGGCGAGGCGTACGGCCACGGTCTGGCGGCACAGGGCCTGGAGCGCGCTCAGCTGGAGGCGGACGCTGGCGGGCGGCGGGGCGTCGTCCTCCAGATAGCCGGGGGTGGGGCGACCGGTCCGGCTGCTCATCATCGGCCCAGGATCGATCCGAAATTCGTCCCCGAGCCCAGGAACATGCCCGTGGCGATGAGGATCATCGTCGCCGGGAGCATGAAGACCAGGGTGACCATCGTGGCCTTGGGGACCGTCCTGGCCGCGCGGCGGCGGGCGTTCTGGGCGTCGGTGCGCCGCATGTCGGTGGCCAGCTGGATCAGCGTCTCCGCGATCGGGGAGCCCAGTTCCTCCCCCTGTTGCAGGGCGGAGACGAACTGGGAGACCTGCTCGGAGGAGTTGCGCCGGCGCAGTTCGTCGAAGGCCTGGCGGCGGCTGACGCCCATGTCCATCTGGCGCAGGGTGATGCGCAGTTCGTCCGCCCAGGGCCCCTCGTACTTCTCCGCGACCCGGTCCAGTGCCTGGCGGAAGCCGAGGCCGGCCGAGACGACGACCGCGAGGACGTCCAGGAAGTCCGGCAGCGTACGGTCGATGACGTCCTTGCGTTCGCGGACGGCCTGCCAGATCAGGGCGTCGGCGGCGAGCAGACCGAAGGCGAACGTGAGTGCTGCGAAGAACAGTTGCCCGTTCGTGAGGAACATCAGGCCGACGACCAGGCCGAAGACTCCGTACACCGCCCGGCGTGCGGCGTACCGCTGGAGGGTGAGGCCTCCGGGGTTGCCCGCCATGTCGATCCGGCGGCGTTTGGCGTCGACCCGGCGCGGCCCCATGAGACGCAGCACGAGCGGGGCGAAGCGCATACCGAGACGGTCGACCGCCGAGCCGGCCGTGGAGACCCGGGTGGCGCCCACCTCCAGCGCGAGCGCCAGGTCGCTCGGCAGCTTGGCGTCCGCGCGGATCATCCGGACGCCGAGGAGGATCCCCGTGACGGAGACGGCGGTCAGCAGGGCGAGACCCAGGGGCAGCAGCGCGCTCATCGCGGTCTCCTTCTCACACTTCGATCTTGCCGAGGCGGCGGATGACGAAGAAGCCGACCGTGTACAGACCGAGCGCGAGCAGGACCAGGCCCTGGCCCAGCGCGGAGCCGGTGACACGGGCGAGGGCGCCCTCGTTGGAGGAGTTGACCAGGATGAGGGAGCCGAGGCCCAGCAGCGGGACCGTGAAGGCCGTCGCGTTGACCTCGGAGAGCATGGTGCGGACCTCGCGCCGGGTCTCCTTGCGGTCCTCCAGGGTCTGGGTGAGGTTGCGCAGCGAGTTGACGACCGAGCCGCCCGCCTTGTTGGCCAGGACCAGCGTGGTGACCAGGACGATCAGTTCGCGGGAGGGCAGCCGTTCGGCGAGTTCACCGAGGGTGTCGTCGATCGAGCGGCCCAGCGTCAACTGATCCGCGACCCGGGCGAGTTCCTCGCCGGCCGGGGCCTCCAGCTCCTCCGCGGCCATGGCGAGGGCGGTGCGCAGCGCGAGGCCCGCGGCCGTGGCGTTGGCCAGCAACCGGGCCACGTCGGGCAGCTGGTTGATGAAGGCCTCGATGCGTCTCTGCCGCTGCCAGTTGAGGAAGACGGCCGCGCCCCACACGCTCACCAGCGCGGCGATCGGGCCGAAGAAGGGGGCCAGCGTCGACGCCGCGATGAGCCACAGCGCCACGACGACGGCGGCGACGTAGACGAAGAACTCCCCCGGCGTCAGATCGAGTCCGGTCGCCGACAGCCGGAGCTGGAGGGTGCGGCCCAGCCGGGTGCGGCGCAGCCGCCGGTCGACGCCGGTGAACCGCCGGACCCGGCCGGAAGCCGTGCGCGATGGGCCCGCCGGGTTGCCGGAGAGCCGGTCGACGAGTGCCTGCCGCTGGGCCCGGCCGGAGGCGTACAGATGGACGCCCGCGACGGCGAGCGTGCCGGTGAGGACGGTGGCGCCGAGGGCGAGGAGGGCGGGGTCGTTCATGGCGCGCTCCTGACGTGAACTGGGGTCATCCGAGGGCCTGCCGGGTGGGGAGTACGTCGATGGCCTCCGCGACGCCGAAGGCGGGCGGGAGCGGTTCGTCGGCGACGTACAGCTTCTCCGCGACCGCCCGGGGCAGCGGAAGATGCTCGAAGCGGCCCCGGACGATCCGGTCGGCGCCGAGGGGCTGGGGCACGAAGCGGGACACGGTGGCGATGCGGAACTGCTCGCGGCCGTGGGAGACCACGAGGGCGATCTCCACGACCTTGCGCGAGCCGTCGGCGTAGCGGGCGAGCTGGACGACCACGTCCACCGCCGAGTTGATCTGGTCCTTGAGCGCCTCGAAGGGGATGAGGACCTCGGACATCGAGCCCAGGGTCTGCAGCCGCATGAGGGCGTCCTCGGCGGCGTTGGCGTGGACGGTGGCGAGCGAGCCGTCGTGGCCCGTCGACATCGCCTGGAGCATGTCGAGGGTCTCGCCGCCGCGGACCTCGCCGACGATGATGCGGTCGGGGCGCATACGGAGGCTGTTGCGGACCAGGTCGCGAATGGTGATCTGGCCCTTGCCCTCGACGTTCGGGGGCCGGGACTCCAGGCGGATGACGTGCTCCTGCTGGAGTTGGAGCTCGGCGGAGTCCTCGATGGTGATGATGCGCTCGTGCGCGGGGATCAGCCCGGACAGGGCGTTGAGCAGGGTCGTCTTCCCGGTGCCCGTACCGCCGCTGACGATCAGGTTGAAGCGGGCGCGGACGAACGCGGCGAGCAGCATCAGCATCTGCTCGTCGAGGGAGCCGAGGCCGATGAGTTCGGGGAGGGTGTAGGCGCGCGGGAAGCGGCGGATCGTGAGGGTGGGGCCGGTCAGGGCGAGCGGCGGGATGATGACGTTGACGCGCTCGCCGGTGGGCAGCCGGGCGTCGACCATCGGGTTGGACTCGTCGACGCGCCGGTTGACCGTCGAGACGATCCGCTCGATCGTCTGCATCAGCTGCTCGGTGGAGGCGAAGCGCAGCGGGAGCTGTTCGACGCGGCCCGCCCGCTCCACGAAGATCGAGTCCGGGCCGTTCACCATGATCTCCGTGATCGACGCGTCGGCGAGCAGCGGTTCGAGGACGCCGAGGCCGAGGGCCTCGTCGACGACCCGGCGGATCAGCTGGGAGCGCTCGGACGAGGAGAGGACCGGGCCCTCCCGGCTGATGAGGTGGCCGAGGACGCGCTCCAGACGGACCCGGCGGTCGGCTGTCGCGAGGCCGGACATCTCCGCGAGGTCGATCTCCTCCAGGAGCTTGGCGCGGTAGACCGCGACGAGGTGTCCGTCCTCGCGGGCGGCTGCGCCGTCGTCGGGGGCGGTGATACGGGAGCGGAGGCTCATACCGGTCGTCAGCTCCTTCCCGGGGCCCGGGGGTCGGGGTCGTTGGGCATGGTGGCGTGGCGGGTCACCGGCCAGTTGCCGAAGAGGGGGATGACGGAGGGCACGGTGACGGTGACGGTGGCGGTGGTCGTGTCGGCGCCACGGGGGGCGCTGACGCTCGGGTTGAGCCAGCCGCTGACGGCCGCCGTGCCCGCCGCGTCCCCGTCGCCGTTCTGGGAGGCGACCCGGGCGGCGGCGCGGGCGGCGGTGCCGGCCTGGTTGATGCCGTAGCCGATGAGGCCCAGCTGGATGGTGGCCATGCCGATGACGAGGAGGATGGGCAGAAAGCCGGCGAACTCGAGCATGGAGACGCCGCGGTCGTCCCGGAGACGCGAACGCCTGTGGGCCGGGGCCTCTCCACGGCGGTGCAGTGACCGTTGCGCCGGGTCGGCCCCCCTGCGGGGCAGCAGCCGTAGAGCCGGGTCGGCTCCCCGGCGGCGGAGCAGCGTCCTCATCGGCCGTCCCCCTCCAGGGCCGCCCCGGCGGACCCCTCCACGCGCCACCCCGGGTTGACGCCCGGGAAGAACAGCGGGACCTTCGCCTGCACCGTCGCCTTCATCACCGGCCCCTCCTCCCCGCAGCTGATGTCCGCGCCGCTCCATGCGCCCGGCAGATGCGCCGCCCCCGCCGACCGGCACGCCCCCGCCACATCGCCGTGCACGGCCCGGGCCGCGGTGGCCGCACGTGCCGCCTCGTCGGCCGCGTTGCCCGCGAGGGAGTACGTGTAGCCGTAGAGGACGCACTCCCAGAGCAGCGCCATCACGACCAGCACCAGCGGGAACATCCCGGCGAACTCCAGAGTGACCGCGCCCCGGTCCCCGCCCTTGCGCCACAGGGTCAGTGCCCCCCGGTCCGAGGACGCCCTGCGCCGGCGTCCGCCCCCGCCCTCCTGCACCGTCACCAGCTCCAGCTCGGCCGCCAGTGCCCACAGCGCCTGCTTCACCGTCGAGCGGGCGTCGAGGTCCTGCAGGCGTCCGGCGTCCACGACCGACTGGAGTTCCTTGAAGGACGCCGGGACCGCCGCGTGCGCCACCCTGGTGCCGGTGATGCGTTCGACGAGGGACGGCTGGATCTCCGTACCGCGCGAATGGCGGTTGACGACCGTGAACGTCTCCTCGGCCTTGCGGATCTGCAGCCGGTCCCACATGCGCACCATCCGCTTGGCGGCGCGGACCGCGACCACGTCCGGGGTGACGAGCAGCAGCGCCTGGTCGGCGATCTCGACGGCCGCGGCGGTCGCGGAGTTCATCTGGGCGCCGCAGTCGACGACCACCACGTCGTGGCGGGAGCGCAGCGCGCCGATGACCTGGCGGGCCACCCGGTCGCTGACCTCCTCGCCGCGTTCGCCCTCGGCGGGGGCGAGCAGCAGCCCGATCCCGCTGTCGTGGGTGTAGACGGCGTCCTGGAGGACGCGGGGGTTGATGTCGGTGATCGCGGCGAGGTCGGCGATCGAGCGCCGGAACTGCACGTCCAGATAGGAGGCGACGTCCCCGGACTGCAGATCGAGGTCGATCAGGGCGACGGTACGGCCCGACGCCCGGGCCGCGAGGGCCAGTTGGACGGCGGTGATGGTCGCGCCGACACCGCCCTTCGCACCGGTCACGGTGACCACGGTCCCGCCGGGGCCGGAGTACAGCTCGGCGGGTGTGCTGCCCAGATGGCGGCGCATCCCGGCGGCCCAGGCGGCGGCGGCCTGGACGCGTTCGGCCAGGGAGTCGTAGCCGAGCGGGAGGGTGACGATGCCGCGGGCGCCGGAGTCCATCGCGGCGGTGAGCACGCCCGTGCTCGTGTCGGCGGTGATGAGGACGACCCCGACGGCCGGGAAGCGCATCGCCAGGTCGCGGATCAGCTCCAGCGCGGGGACCGGCCCGATCCGCTCATGGACGAGGACGACCTCGGGCAGTTCGTCGAGGGACTCGGCGGCCAGCCGCGCCAGGGTGTCGAGCAGGGCGGTGGAGTCCTGGACGGGCTGGGCGGGCTCGGTGTCCGGGAGCTGGCCGAGCAGGCTGGACAGCGCTCGGACCGCGTCGATGTCACCGACGGCGGGGAGTACGCGGATGGTCATCGGCGCGACCCCCCGAGGCCGCAACCGCTCGGGACGCGACCGCTGCCGGCGGACCGGCTGCGGACGGACCCGCCGGGGACCGGGACGGACCTCATGCGTGGCCTCCTACTTGTCCTGGTCGAGGGTGTATGTGCGGTCGCCGGGCGTGACCGAGGTCTGGGAGCCGCCCGCGACCAGGGCGAGCCGGACGTGTTCCGCGAACGACTCGGCGTAGGCCACCCGTTGGGCGTCCGCCGTGTCGAGCGCGAAGGTGATGGGGACGGCTTCGGTGGCGGTGCGGCGGCGCTCGTCGCTGGACTGGCCGGGGTCGAGGGCCGTGAGCTTGCCGACGTCCAGGACGCGGGCGTTGGTCACGATGATCTTGGACTCGTCCTTGCCCTTGTCGTTCTGGGCCTTGAAGGTGGCGTAGATGTTGACCCGTGAGCCGGGGTCGATCTTGCCCGCGACACCGGTGGACGCGTCGATCATGATCGCGATCTCCTGCTGTCCCGGCTGGAGCGCGGGGCGGTCGACGATCATGTCGGTCTGCAGCAGCGACCCCTTCTCCAGCCGGGTCACCGCGATCTTGCCGCGGATCTGCGCGAGGTTGGTGACCGCCGTCGCGGACAGCCAGCGCCGGGGCATGGCGACCTGCTGGAACTGGTCGGCCGTGAGCTCCTGGTACGGCGGGATGTCGCCCTTGAGCCGGTACGCCGTGACCTCCGGTCCGACCTTCGAGTTCACGTCGCGGATCACCGACAGGACGCCGGCGAAGGCGCCGACGGCGGCGAGGGCCGAGAGCACCAGCAGGATGACGCCGCGGCGCTGTCGTGCGTTCACTACATCTCACCTCGGGGGGACGTGCCGTGCGGTCGGGCGGGCCCGCCGTCCGGCCGGAGGGCGGTCGAGCGGTGGTGCGATGGGGCCGGACGGTGGTGCGGCGGGCCGTGAACGGGTGCGGCGGGGACGGGGAGTGGTGCGTACGGCGATGGGGTGGTGCGTACGGTGCTCACGTGCCGCCTCGTGGCAGCGCGCGGGCGGCGACGACCGGTTGCCCTTCGAGGGGCCCCGGCAGAGGCGCGGCGCAGAAACCGCAGCGGTCACCGATGAGTTCGAGGCCGCACCAGTGGCAGACCTCGCGGCGTACGGAGGTGACGAGCTGGTAGAGCACGGACATGTCGTGCAGGCCCGCGGCGAACTCCACCAGCCGCTGGGTCCCCCACCAGCGGCCGGAGTCCTGCGGGAGGGGCACGGTCGCGACGCCCTGGACCCGCCAGGCGGGCGCGAGGGAGGCGGTGACCCAGTCCGAGGGCGGCTGCCCGGCGGCGACGATCATCCGGGTGCCGAACTCGGGGCCCGGTAACTCCTCCTGACCGATGCGGACGAGCTGTGGCCGGGGGTGGGCGAGGACGGCGAACTGGGCGTTGGGCACCCAGGACTTGGCGTGGGAGGCGAGCGAGACGGGGACGCGGTCGAGCCTGGTGACCGAGCCGAGGAGGGCGCCGGCGTAGATGTAGTGGGCGAGCAGCCGCGCGGACGACGCCAGGACGCCCGGACTGAAGTCGCAGGCCGACAGCTGCCGTAACTGCTGGGCGAGCAGGGCCAGTCCGAGCGGGGGCAGATCGAGGCCGAGCAGCGCGATGCGGTCGCTCTCCAGGACGGAGCGCACGGTGCGCAGCCGCTGGACGGCCGGGTCGTCGCCCGACGCGGAGTGCAGCGCGATGACGTACCCGTGCTGCTCGATGAGCGCGTGCATGCCGTTCAGGGACTGTTCGAGCGTGGGCTGCGGCTGGACCGCGGCGGGCGGGGTCTGCCGGTCGAGCGGCGGGAGCACCAGATCGGGACTGGTGACGGCTATCGCGGTCGGCACGGCTGCACACCACCCCGTTCACTGCGGCGAGGTGGTCGACCACCGCCTCAGTTGGCCCCTGTTACGTCCTCTTGCATCGTCCTGCAACAGCACCATATCCACGGCATGCCCGGCTCAACACCGAATCCGGAAGATCATCTCACCGAAGGTGAGACCATGATCGACCCAGAGTAGGCGCATATGCCACAACTCGCCTCGCCGGTAGGGATGTTGAGGGCGCCACAGGTCTTGACAACCACATTGGTCTGGACCAAATTCATTCGTCAGGCGGTGGCCACCGTTCCGCAGGGCGCTCCCCTCGCCCTCTCCCCTCCCTCCCCCTCTCCCCACACCGGAGGCTCAAGTGGACCGCGTACCGGGCATGTTGCGCCGCAGACGAACCCTGGCCCAGGCCACCGTCGCCGCGCTCGCCCTCACCTTCCTGGCCGCCGGGCACGCGGCTGCCGCGGACGTGAACAACGCCAAGAACGCCGGCTTCGAGTCCGGCCTCACGGGCTGGACCTGTTCGGCCGGCAGCGGTACGACGGTGGCCTCCCCGGTGCACGGCGGTGCCGCCGCGCTGAAGGCGACCCCGGCGGGCCAGGACGACGCACAGTGCAGCCAGACGGTGGCGGTCGAGCCCGGCTCGACGTACACGCTGAGCGCCTGGGTGCAGGGCGGTTACACCTTCCTCGGCGCGACGGGCACCGGCACGACGGACGTGTCGACCTGGACGCCGGACTCGTCGGGCTGGAACCAGTTGTCGACGACCTTCACCACCGGCGCCTCGACGACCTCGGTGACGGTGTACCTGCACGGCTGGTACGGCCAGGCGGCGTACTACGCCGACGACGTGTCGGTCTACGGCCCGGACGGAGGCGGCGGAGGCGACCCGTCCCCGACCGTGCCCGCGGCCCCCACCGGCCTCGCGGTCTCCTCCACCACGTCCTCGTCGGCGTCCCTGACCTGGAACACGGTGTCGGGCGCGACGGGCTACAACGTCTACCAGGGCGGCACGAAGGTGTCCGCCGTGAGCGGCACCTCGGCCACCGTGACCGGCCTGTCCCCGTCGACGTCGTACTCCTACCAGGTGACGGCGACCAACGCGGCGGGCGAGTCGCAGAAGTCGTCGGCGGTGACGGCCACGACGTCCTCCTCCGGCGGCGGAGGCACCGGAGTGCTGCCGAAGCACGCAGTGACGGGCTACTGGCAGAACTTCAACAACGGCGCCACGGTGCAGCGGCTCACGGACGTGCCGTCGCAGTACGACATCATCGCGGTGGCGTTCGCGGACGCGACGAGCACACCGGGCGCGGTCTCCTTCACCCTGGACTCCTCCGGACTCGGCGGCTACTCGGTGGCACAGTTCAAGGCGGACATCGCCGCCGAGCACGCGGCCGGCAAGAAGGTGATCCTCTCGGTCGGCGGGCAGAACGGCACGGTGTCGGTGACCGACACGACGTCGGCGACGAACTTCGCGAACTCGGTCTACTCCCTGATGCAGACCTACGGCTTCGACGGCGTGGACATCGACCTGGAGAACGGCATCAACGCGACGTACATGACGCAGGCGCTGCGGCAGCTGTCGTCGAAGGCGGGCTCGTCGCTGGTCATCACGATGGCCCCGCAGACGATCGACATGCAGTCGACGTCGAACGGCTACTTCCAGACCGCGCTGAACGTCAAGGACATCCTGACGGTCGTCAACACCCAGTACTACAACAGCGGTTCCATGCTGGGCTGTGACGGCAAGGTCTACAGCCAGGGCTCGGTGGACTTCCTGACGGCCCTCGCCTGCATCCAGCTCCAGGGCGGCCTGTCCCCGTCCCAGGTGGGCCTGGGCGTCCCCGCCTCGACGAGCGCGGCGGGCAGCGGGTACGTCTCCCCGACGGTGGTGAACAACGCCCTCGACTGTCTGACGAAGGCCACGAACTGCGGCTCCTTCAAGCCGTCGCAGACGTACCCCGATCTGCGGGGTGCGATGACCTGGTCGACGAACTGGGACGCGGCGTCGGGCAACGCCTGGTCGAACGCGGTGGGCCCGCACGTACACGCCCTGCCCTGACCCTCGCCTCCCGCGCACCGCACCCCCGATGCCCGGCCCCTCACGGCCGGGCATCGGGGTTTTCGCGGGGGCGCGCACGGAAGCGCCGGTCCGGTGAAACATTTCCGTGGCCCCACCGCATCAATGGGGTGAGGGCCGTACCGGACGGCCCGGCCGTGCGACGGCACGGCACAGCAAGACGGGGGAACGCATGAGACAGGGCCGCAGCGACGGGTACCCGGAGTTCGCGGCGGCGCGGGCCGGGCATCTGTACCGGTCCGCCTGTCTGCTCACCGGGGGCGACACCCATCTCGCCGAGGACCTCGTGCAGGAGACCCTCGGCCGGGTGTATCTGCGCTGGAGCCGGATCTCCCGGGCCGACAACCCCGCCGGATACGCCCAGACGGTCCTCACCCGCACCTTCCTCGCCCACCGGCGCCGCCACAGCAGCCGCAGGGAACGCGCCACCGACGTGCTTCCCGAGCTGCCCGCTACGGGCGCGGGGGACACCTCACTACGGCTCACCCTCCTGGAGGCGCTGGGACAGCTGTCCGCCAAGGACCGCGCCGTGGTCGTCCTGCGCTACTGGGAGGACCGCAGCATCGAGGAGACCGCGGCGGTCCTGAACACCACGTCGGCCGCCGTCCGCACCCGTTGCGTCCGCGCCCTCGCCCGGCTGCGCGCCCTGCTCGGCGACGCCCTCGCCGAGTACGCCAGACCCTGACCCGCCCGGGAGCCCCGGGACCCGATCTCCCCCGGCCGACCGGCCGCGACCATCACCTCATCCGCAGAAACGGCGGTTTTGCCATGCCCGTTGAAGAACACGACCCCTTCGAGGACCGCTTCGCCGCGGCCCTGCGTCACACCGGCGGCACCTTCGACACCGACCGGCTCGACCTGGCCGACCGCGGCGAGACCCGTGGCCGGACGCTCCGCCGGCGCCGGGCCGCCGTGACGGGCGGGGTGACCGGGGTCGCGCTCGTCGGGCTCGGCGTGGCGCTCGTCCTGCCCGGCCTCCGGGCGGAGGGCCGCCAGCACTCCGTGGCCGGCAGCACGACGACCCCGGCCGCCTCGCATGGCCGGTCCGCCGGCCTGTCGAGAGCCGATCTCATCGGCACCCTGAAGAAGCTGCTCCCCCCGGGTACGTTCTCCCAGGAGCAGGGGCGTGGCACCGGCGACCCGCACAGGCCGTACGCACAGGTCGTGTACGACGACGGCAAGGGGAAGGCCGCCATCGCCGTCTCGGTGGACCGTGTGCAGCCCGGCGGCAGCCAGGCCCTGGAGACCACCGCCTGCCCCGACAAGATGTTCGTCCCGTACGACGCCTGCACCACGAGCACGCTCGCCGACGGTTCGACGCTCATGATCCTCCAGGGCTACGAGTACCCGGACCGCCGCGTCGACACCAAGCTGTGGTCCGCCCAGCTCGTCACGCCGAAGGGGCAGTCCATCAGCGTTCAGGAGTGGAACTCCGCCGCCGAGAAGGACAAGCCGATCAGCCGCAGTCTGCCTCCGCTGTCCCCGGCCGGGCTGAAGGCGCTCGTCAGCGCGCCGGAGTGGCGTACCGCCGCCGACGCCATGCCCGTGGACCGGCGGGTGCCGACGACCGAGCCGAGCCGGCCACAGGGTGTCCCGGGCGGCTCGGTGTCGTCGACGCTCGCCACCCTCCTGCCCAAGGGGGTAAGGGTGCTCTCGAAGGGCGTCGCGGACCCCGGGTTCGGGTATGTCGTCGTGGACGACGGCAGGGGCGCGAGTATGGTCCAGGTCAACGTCCAGGCGGACATGTCCGACGAGGAGGGCCAGCTCTTCGGCCCCGACTCCCGGACCCTGCCCGACGGCACCAAGGTCGCCACGCATCAGGGACCTGGCGAGAAGGGCGGCAAGGGAGTCGTCATGTGGACCGTCGACACCATGCGCACCGACGGCCGCCGCGTGGTGATCAGCGCCTTCAACTCCGGCACCCAGCACACCCCGGCGACCCGTACCGCCCCCGCGCTGACCCTGAAGCAGATGCAGGCCGTCGCCACCAGCACGAAGTGGTGGGCGCGCGGCTGACACCGCGTTCGCCCGATGGGGCCCCGGGGGCTGATCACGCCCCCGGGGCCGTGTCGTGTTCCGACCGGTCCCCGGCCACCGCCTCTTTGACCGCTCTTGACCTGGCCATGTCATCCCTTCACCATGAGCGCGACACCCGCACGTACGTCGCAACGAACGGACCACCCCCCGCTCCACTCCACCCCACGTTCCGGAGCACCTCCGGAAGCCTGGAGACCCAAGGAGACCTCATGCGACTTCGCATCCGCGGATCGGGCACCCTCGGCGGCAGACGGACCGCCGCCCTGGCCACCCTGCTGGCGCTCGCCCTCGCGGCCCCCGTCTCGGCCGGCACCGGCGCCGCGGCCGGCGGCGCCCGGCCGCACCGCCCCTCGTCCGGCGACGTCCGCCAGTACGAGATCCACCGGAGCACGACTGCGATGTCCCGTACGGCCCTTCAGCAGACCGGGGTCACGGTCGACGAGGCGGACGAGGAGACGGTCGTCGTCTCCGGCCGCGCGGACCAGATCAGCAGGGTACGGGCGCTCGGCTACGACGTCACCCCGGTCGCGGCGGTTCCGGACCGCGCCGAGGGGGCGGGCGGCGTACGGCCCTTCGACTTCCCCTCGGCGGACTCGAAGTACCACAACTACGCCGAGATGAACGCGGAGATCGATCAGCGGCTCGCGGCGTATCCGAACATCATGAGCAAGCGGGTGATCGGCAAGTCGTACCAGGGCCGGGACATCGTCGCCGTCAAGGTCAGCGACGACGTGGCGACCGACGAGAACGAGCCCGAGGTCCTCTTCACCTTCCACCAGCACGCGCGCGAGCACCTGACGGTGGAGATGGCGCTGTATCTGCTGCGCGAACTCGGGGCGGGCTACGGCAGCGACTCCCGGGTCACGAACCTCGTGAACAGCCGGGAGATCTGGATCGTGCCCGACCTCAACCCGGACGGCGGCGAGTACGACATCGCGACCGGTTCCTACCGCTCGTGGCGCAAGAACCGCCAGCCCAACTCCGGCTCGTCGTACGTCGGTACGGACCTGAACCGGAACTGGAACTACAGGTGGGGCTGCTGCGGCGGCTCCTCCGGGTCCGCGTCCTCGGAGACCTACCGCGGCGCGTCCGCCGAGTCGGCGCCCGAGGTGAAGGTGGTCGCCGACTTCGTGCGCAGCCGGGTCATCGGCGGGAAGCAGCAGATCAGGGCGGGCATCGACTTCCACACATACAGCGAACTCGTGCTGTGGCCCTTCGGGTACACCTACTCCGACACGACGACGGGCATGACGGCGGACGACGCCGCCGCCTACCAGGCCGTGGGGCGCAAGATGGCCGCGAGCAACGGCTACACGCCCGAGCAGTCGAGCGACCTGTACATCACCGACGGGTCGATCGACGACTATCTGTGGGGCACCCAGAAGATCTTCGACTACACCTTCGAGATGTATCCGACGTCCAGCTCGGCGGGCGGCTTCTACCCGCCCGACGAGGTCATCGAGCGGGAGACGTCACGGAACCGGGACGCGGTGCTGCAACTGCTGGAGAACGCGGACTGCATGTACCGGTCCATCGGCAAGGAGGCCCGGTACTGCGGCTGACGCCGTGGTTCAGTCGCCGTCCTGCGCGGCGGCGGGTTCCTTCTCGCCGTCCTGCGCGGCGGCGGGTTCCTTCTCGCCGTCCTGCGCGGCGGCGGGTTCCTTCTCGCCGTCGTCGAAGTAGGCGTCCAGAACCTCGTCCAGCCCGGTCTCCCACTCCGTGAAGCACGCCCTGGCCGTCGCCTCGATCTCGATCGGGTACCAGCGGCGGTCAGGCGTGTGCACCGTGACCGTGAACCGCTTGCCGAAGCGCGCGGCCTGGGTCTCGACGGCACTGATCTCGTCCCAGCGGAACTCGCACTCCTGGTCGTCCAGGGACAGCCGTACACCGCTGTGGTCCGCGACGATCCGCGCACGCCGGTCGGCGGCCTCGAAGACGGGCCCCTCGGGGGCCTTCTCCTCCGCCTCGGCGTCGTCGGCCTCGGCGTCGTCGGCCACGGCGTCATCGGCCACGGCGTCATCGGCCACGGCGTCGTCGGCCGCCGTCTCGCCCTCGGACGCCCCGCCGTCGGGCTCCGCCGACTTCGCGGACTCCGCCGACTTCGCGGACTCCGCGGACTCCGCGGCGACGGCCTTCATGCCGTCGGGTTCCGCGTCCTTCGGCTCGTCGGAGTCCCGTTCGGCGGAAACGGGTGAGGTGAGCCCGGGGATGAAGGCCGGGTCGATCCCGGCACCGTCCAGGGGCTGGCTGCTCGGACCTATGCGCTGCTCCACAGCGGGCAGTATGGTCGAAGATCCTGTGACGGACACAGCCAGCCCCGGCATCGTTATACGAATTCTCGCCGTACGAAGCTCTCACGAAGTTCGCGAAGTCATACGAACGTACTCACCACGGCGGCCGTCGCGAACCCCGCCACGGACAGCACCGACTCCAACACCGTCCAGGTCCGCAGCGTGTCCCGTTCGCTGATGCCGAAGTACTTGGCCACCATCCAGAAACCGCCGTCGTTGACGTGCGAGGCGAAGATGGAACCGGCCGAGATGGCCATGATGACCAAGGCAGCGAAGGCCTGGGAGTGATGACTTTCCGTCAGGAGCGGGGCGACGATGCCCGCCGTCGTGACGATCGCGACCGTCGCCGAGCCCTGCGCCACCCGCAGCACGAGCGAGATCAGATACGCGAGGACGATCACCGGCAGGCCGACGCCGTGGAAGGTGTCGGAGAGGGCCTGCGCGACCCCGCTGCCCTTGAGGACCGCGCCGAAGACACCGCCCGCGCCGACCACCAGCAGGATGTTGCCGATCGGCTTGAGGGAGGCGGTGGACACCGTCTCCAGGGACTTGCGGGACCAGCCGCGGCGGATGCCGAGCAGGTAGTACGCCAGCAGCAGCGCGATCGTCAGCGCCACGAAGGGGTGGCCGAAGAACTCGATCACCGAGCGGCCCGTGGAGGGGTCGAAGGCGATCGAGGAGAAGGTCGCCAGAAGGATCAGCACCAGCGGCGTACCGATGATTGCGAACACCGTGGCCAGCGGCACCGGCTTCTCCGCGGGCGGCACGCCCTCCCCCGAGCTCTCGGCGTCGTCCGACGGCGGGGTGCTCCCGCCCCGCTGCTCCCGCGCGAGCGCCGCCTTCGCCTCCTCGGCCGCCTCCATCATGTCCTGCGGCACGGGTACGAAGATCCGCCTGCCGATCCACGCCGCCCACGCCCATGCGGCCAGCACCGCCGGGATCCCGCAGACGACGCCCATCAGGATGACCATGCCGAGGTCGACGTTCAGCAGACCGGCGGCGGCGACCGGGCCCGGGTGCGGCGGCAGGAAGGCGTGGGTCATCGACAGTCCCGCTAGCAGCGGAAGGCAGTAGAGCAGGATCGACTTGCCGCCCCGCTTGGCGGCCGCGTAGACGATGGGCGCGAGCACGAAGATGCCGACGTCGAAGAAGACCGGGATGCCGAAGATCAGACCGGTGAGGCCCATGGCGAGCGGGGCGCGCCGCTCGCCGAAGAGGTGCAGCAGCCGGGAGGCCAGCACCTCGGCGCCCCCGCTGACCTCGAGGACCGCGCCGAGCATGGTGCCCAGGCCGATGATGATGGCGATGTGACCGAGGGTGCCGCCCATGCCGGACTCGATGAGGGAGACGGCGTCGGAGCGCTGGACCGTGCCGAAGAGTTCGGTGACCGAGAGTCCGGCGCCGAGGCCGACGGCTATGGAGACCGCGAGCAGCGCGACGAAGGGCTGCAGTCTCACCTTGATGATCAGGATGAGCAGCAGCGCGACACCGAGCGCCGCGACGGTGAGGAGGCCGGCGGTGCCGTGGACGAGGGCGAGCAGTCCGCCGGTGTGGGGTGGGGTGGCGGGCGCGGCGGGGGCCGCGAGATCGTGCATGATGATCATGCGCATGACAGGGGGACCTCTGGCTTCTCGTAAGTTCATGGAGCTTTCGGGCAGGGGGGATCGCGGCGCGGCACCCCAGGGGTGGGGGGCGCCGGCCGTGACGACGTACGCAGGGGTGGAGCGGCGGGTCAGCCGAGTACGGCCAGCGCGTCGATCTCGACGAGGAGTCCGGCCGGGAGGCCCACGTAGACGGTGGTCCGGGCGGCGGGCGGCTGCGTGAGGCCCTGCTCGTCGAAGTAGGCGTTGTAGATCTCGTTCATCTCGGCGAAGTGGTCCACGTCGGTCAGATAGACACGGATCATCATCACGTCGTCCCAGCCGGCCCCGCCCTCCTCGAGGATCGCCCTGACGTTGGCGAGGGTCTGCAGGGTCTGCTCGCGCAGGGTGGGGCCCGCGGGCGTGGGCGGCCTGCCCTCCTCGGCGGGCAGGAAGCCCACCTGCCCGGCGACCTGGAGGATGTCGCCCTTCCGCACGCCGTGGGAGAACCGGGCGGGCGGGGTCGTGTGGGTCCTGGGGGTCAGGGCGGTCTTGTCCGTCATACGGAGTCCTTTGCTGGCGGGTTGCCGGAGTACTCCCGGGTGATGGCGTCCGCGGTACGGCGCACCAGCGGGAGCAGGGTGAGGAGTTCGTCGGAGGTGACGACGACATTGGGCGCGGAGACCGACATGGCCGCGACGACCCGTCCGTCGGCGCCCCGGACGGGGGCGGCGACGCAGTTGATGGACTCCTCGTGGCCGCCGAGGTCGGTGGCCCAGCCCTGCCCGCGCACGATCGCCAGCTCCTTGAGGAAGGCGGCGGCGTTCGGCGTCGAACGGGCCGTGTAGAGGGGGTAGTCGAGCTTCTCCGCGACGGCGCGGCGCTCGGGCTCGGGGAGGTCGGCGAGCAGCAGCTTGGCGACGGCCGCGACGGTGATGGCGACCGGCTTCCCGATGCGGGAGTACATCCGGACCGGGTAGCGGCTGTCGACCTTGTCGATGTAGAGGACCTCGTCCTCCTCGTACACCGCGAGATGGACGGTGTGCCCGCACTCCTCGTTGAGGCGGACGAGGTGGGGGTGGGCGATCTCCCGGACGTCGAGGTTCTCCACGGCCTGCTGGGCGAGGGCGAAGAGGCGGGCCCCGAGGCGGTAGCGCTGGTCGGACTGGCGGTAGACCAGGCCGTGCTCGTGAAGCGTGCGCAGCAGCCGCAGAGCGGTGGACTTGTGCACGCCGAGCCGGTCGGCGACCTGTCCGAGATCGGCGGGCCCCGCGGCCAGCAGCGGCAGGATGCTCAGCGCCCGGTCGACGGTCTGGCTCATGGTGTACGTACCTCCTCCGCGGCCCGCGCGTCGGCTTCGGTCCAGCCGGGGCCGAGTCGCAGTGTCTCCCACGCGGCGTCGTCGAGCGCGACGAGCCGGTCGGCGTGGTCGCGGGAGCACGGGGCGGCGAGGTCGCCGGGGACGGTCAGCGCCGCGGCGGCCGCCAGATGGCCGTGCCGCAGCCGGTCCCGTACGGGCAGCCCGCGCAGCGTGGCGGAGAGGAACCCGGCGGCGAAGGCGTCCCCGGCACCGACGGCGGCGACGACGTCGACTTTCGGGGCGCGTACGACGGTGGCGGTGCCGATGGCGTCCTCGCACGGGCCGTCGACGTTCTTGGCGAACGCGGTCGCACCGCCCCTGCCCTGCTTGACGACCACTGTCTCGGGCTCCGGCAGCGCCTCCAGGACGGCGCGGGCGCCGCGCAGCCCCCACAGCTCGCGGGCCTCGTCGTCCCCCACGAACACGATGTCGGCCCGGCGCGCCAGGTCCATCAGCACCCGGGGCCCGTCGGCGTCACGCCACAGCCCGGGACGGTGGTTGACGTCGAAGGAGACGAGCGGGCGCGCGGCCCGGGGCGCGGTCAGCTCCCGCAGCAGTGCGCGGCAGCCGTCCGACAGCGCGGCCGTGATCCCGGACAGATGCAGCACCCGCCCGGCCCGCACCGCGTCGAGGTCGACGTTCTCCACCGTCATCGCCGAGGCCGCCGATCCCGCCCGGTAGTACGCCACCTCGTGGTCGTCGCCCGCCCGGTCCCCGGCGGTGCGGAAGTAGATCCCGGTCGGGCGCGCCGGATCGCGCGGCACCGACGCGACATCGACGCCGTACGCCCCGATCGCCTCGACCAGATGCGCGCCGAAGCCGTCCGCCCCGACCCGGCTGACCCATCGCGCGGAGTGCCCGGCGGCCGCCAGCACGCACGCGACGTTCGACTCGGCGCCGCCGATCCCCCGCTGGAAGGACGGCACATCGGCCAGCCCGCCCGGACCGGACGGCACGAACGTGACCATGGACTCGCCGAGCGCGACGACATCCACGACGTCCGGGGCACCCGGGGCGAGCGGCAGGCCGTTGGCGGTCACGATGGTGGTGGCTCCTGTTCGTCCCGCGGGTACGGCGACTCCGTTGACCCGGCGTTGGCGGGGATGTTAGACAGCAGCAAGCGATACACGCAACGGTCGTTGCACAGAATGCAACGACCGGGATCAAGGAGGCCCCATGGACGCCGCCACCGCCGCAGCCCGCCTCGCCGCCCTCGCGGCGGACCGCGTCGACCACCGCTTCAAGGGCCTCCCGCCGGACGCCGACGGGCTGACCCTGGCCGAACTGGCGGACGAGGGCCGCAATCTGTTCACCGGCGGCTTCACCACCCCCGTCCTCGCCCTGTCCGCCGAGCGCCTCCGGCACAACCTCGCCCTGATGGAGACGTACACGGCCCGCCACGGCCTCGCCTTCGCCCCGCACGGCAAGACGTCGATGGCGCCGCAGCTCTTCCACCGCCAGCTGGCGCACGGGGCGTGGGGCATCACCCTCGCGGTCCCCCACCAGGTGCGCGTGGCACGGGCGTTCGGGATCAACCGGGTGTTCCTCGCCAACGAGCTGGTGGACGCCGCGGCCCTGCGCTGGATCGCCACCGAACTGGCCGCCGACCCGGAGTTCCGCCTCGTCTGTTACGTCGACTCCGTGCACGGGGTGGAGCTGATGGACGCGGCCCTGCGGGGCGCCGCCCGCCCGGTGGAGGTCGTCGTCGAGCTGGGCGCGGGCGAGGGCGCCCGCACCGGCGTGCGCACCGAGGCGGACGCGAGGGCGGTCGCGGACGCGGTGGCGGGCACGGACACCCTGCGTCTGGTGGGCGTGGCGGGGTACGAGGCCCAGGTGCCCGAGGCCACGCCGGAGCGGGTGCGGGCCTGGCTGCGCCGGCTGACCGGGATCGCCGTGGAGTTCGACAAGGCGGGGCGGTTCACGGGGACCGACGAGATCGTGGTCAGCGCGGGCGGCAGCGAGTGGTTCGACGCGGTCGCCGACGTCTTCGCCGAGATCCCCGAACTCTCCCTTCCCGTCCTGAAGTTGCTGCGCTCGGGCGCGTATGTCTCGCACGACGACGTGCACTACCGCAGGCTGACCCCGTTCAATCGGGTGCCGGAGGAGGGCGCCCTGGAGCCCGCGTTCCGGCTGTGGGCCCAGGTGATCTCCCGCCCGTCGGCGGACCAGGCGTTCGTCAACGCGGGCAAGCGGGACGCCGCCTACGACCTCGACCTCCCCGTGGCCCAGGCGGTGCGCCGGGACGGCACCGAGCGTCCGGCGGCCGGGATCGAGGTGACGGCCCTGTCCGACCAGCACCTCTGGCTGGGCACCGGCCCCGAGGCGGACGTCGAGGTGGGCGACTGGGTCGGCTTCGGTCTGTCCCACCCGTGCACGTCCTTCGACAAGTGGCAGGTGATCCCGGTGGCCGAGGCGGACGGGACGGTCGTCGACTACATCCGCACGTTCTTCTAGGAGGGCCGGTCGTGGAGCAGCTCGTCATCCGGGACGCCGACGTCGTGGACGGCAGCGGGGAACCGTCGTACCGCGCCGACGTCGTGATCGACGGCGGCAGGATCACCGCGATCGTGAAGGAGGCCGCGGCGGCGGGCTGCCAGCGCCCCCGGGCCGTGCGGGAACTGGACGCGGAGGGTCTGGTCCTCGCCCCCGGCTTCATCGACATGCACGCCCACAGCGATCTCGCGCTGCTGCGCGACCCCGACCACAACGCGAAGGCGGCGCAGGGCGTGACGCTGGAGGTCATCGGGCAGGACGGGCTGTCGTACGCGCCGGTCGACGACCGCACACTGGCCGAGGTGCGGCGCGCGATCACCGGCTGGAACGGTTACGGTGACGACATCGACTTCACCTGGCGGACGGTGGGCGAGTATCTGGACCGCCTGGACCAGGGCATCGCGGTCAACGCCGCCTATCTGATCCCGCAGGGCACGGTCCGGATGCTGGCCGTGGGCTGGGAGGACCGGGAGGCGACGCCCGAGGAGCTGGACCGGATGCGGCACCTGGTCGCGGAGGGCCTGGAGCAGGGTGCCGTCGGCATGTCGTCCGGACTCACCTACACCCCCGGCATGTACGCCAAGGACGCCGAACTCACGGAGCTGTGCCGGGTGGTGGCCGAGTACGGCGGCTACTACTGTCCGCACCACCGCAGTTACGGGGCGGGCGCCCTGGAGGCGTACGCGGAGATGGTGACCCTGGCCCGCACGGCCGGCTGTCCGCTGCACCTCGCGCACGCCACCATGAACTTCGGTGTGAACGAGGGCCGCGCCCCCGAGCTGCTGTCCCTGCTCGACGAGGCGCTGGCGGCGGGCGCGGACATCACCCTGGACACCTATCCCTACACCCCGGGCTCCACCACGCTGGCGGCGCTGCTGCCGAGCTGGGCGGGCGAGGGCGGCCCCGAGGAGATCCTGCGGCGGCTCGCCGACCCCGCGACGGCCGAGCGGATCCGGCACGACCTGGAGGTGACCGGCGCCGACGGCTGCCACGGCGTGCCCGTCGACTGGGAGACCGTCGAGATCTCCGGGGTCAGCGATCCGGCACTCGCCGAGTACGTCGGCACGACGGTGCGGCAGGCGGCGGACCGGCGCGGCGAGGAACCCTGGGCGACGGCCCGCCGGCTGCTGGTCGAGGACCGCCTCGGGCCGACGATCCTCCAGCACGTGGGCCACGAGGAGAACGTCCGGGTGATCATGCGGCATCGCGTCCACACCGGGGGCTCCGACGGCATCCTGCACGGTGCGAAGCCGCATCCGAGGGCGTACGGCACCTTCCCGCACTACCTCGGCCGGTACGTCCGCGAGCTGGGGGTGCTGTCGCTGGAGGAGTGCGTCGCCCATCTGACCGCGCGGCCGGCGGCCCGGCTGCGCCTGCCGGACCGCGGTCTGGTCCGCGAGGGATACCGCGCCGACCTGGTGCTCTTCGACCCGGCGACGGTCGCGGCGGGCGCCGGCTTCGAGCGGCCGCGCGCACTGCCGACCGGTATCCCGAACGTGCTGGTCGACGGCCGTTTCGTGATCGAGGACGGACGCCGGACGGACGTCCTCGCGGGGCGGGCGGTCCGCAGGACTGTGCGCTGACCGCCCGCCGTCGAGCCACCGAGGGCGGTTACGGCTTGGGCAGGGTGCAGCCGCTCGCGTTGAGGTTCAGCTTGTTCCCGGTGCCGAAGCAGGCCGGGATCAGATAGGTCTCCTCGGCGTAGTTGATGCCCTGACGGACGGTCACATTGCCGCTCGGGTCGACCTCACAGGGGTTGTTCTCGGTGCACCTCTCGCCGTCCTCGTTGCCGGTGTTGTTGACGGCGACGACCTTTCCGGTGCTGTTGTCGATGACGGGCGAGCCCGAGGTGCCACCGATGGTGTCGCAGGCGGAGGTGTAGCGGACCGAGTCCTTCCAGGTCCAGTCACCCTCCTTCAGGCGGTAGACGAACCCGTCGACGTTGCAGCTGTAGATGCGCTTCCAGTAACCGGAGACGACCTTGATGGAGGTGCCGGCCACCGGGTGGGTGTCCGCGACGGTGAGCGCGCTGATGCCGTACGAGCTCCTGATCTGCGCGTAGGTGGTGGTGAGCTGGTAGATCGTGACGTCCGTGTCGGTCATCGTGGAGTACGCGACCTTGCCGGCCCGCAGCGTCGCGACCCTGCTGCCCGCGGAGTTGAGCAGTCCGAACGTACGGCTGGAGGACTGCCCGACGATGACCTCGCCCGGGGCGGGGAAGCCGGTCTCCAGGCAGTGGCCGTTGGTGAGCACGAGCGCCGGGTCGGTGTCCGCGGAGTTCGGGAAGCGGATGACGGAGCCGGAGCAGTTGCTGAGCGAGACGGTGCCGGCGAAGTCGACGGCCCGGACCGTGGCCGTCCGGGAGGCCGCCTCGGTGCGGGAAGCCGTGGGTGCGGTCCGGGCGGCCTGGGGAGCCGCGACCGCCGGTGCCGCACCGGCTCCGGCGATCACCAGAGCGAAAAGGGCGGCAACGAGAGGCTTTCTCATGTGGGGGGTCCCCTCTTGATGAGGTTGCGATGACGCGACGGGCCGGAGATCCTCCGGCCCGACCTGTGTTTGTCATGCGCATTGTCAACGGAGGGGTGTGCCGGAGCAAGGATCGGTTTTCGGCCGTGTCGCCGAGGAGCCCACGGCGGACTCGGCTACCAGGGGTGCCGGGGACCCCCGTGCCCGTGGCCCGGATGGCCGTGCCAGTTGTCGTCCGGCGCGGTGGGGCTCGCGGTGGCGGAGGGTGGGGCGGAGGAGGTCGCCTGACCGGTGGGCGCCGCCGGGGAGGTGGCCGGATTCGCGCTGTGCGTGGCGGGCACCTCCCGTGAGGCGGCTGCCGTCGGGGACGCACTCACCGCGCCGGCCGGGGCGACGGAACGGAACGGCTGGACGGAGGCGGCGGGGGCGGGGCTGGAGGACAGGGAGCTGCTCTCCCCGGGCACCTCGGACCGGGCCGCCTTCGGCCGCGCGGACTCCTCGGTGCCGCCCTGCGCGCCCCCGGCGGAACCGGAGCCGAAGCTCCCGGCCAGAGCGGCGGCCACGCCCACGACACCGAGCGCACCGGCGGTCATGAGCAGACGGCGGGGCCCCCGGGAGCGCGGCGCGGGCCGCGCCCGGCGCCGGGAGCCGCCCCGGGGCGCGGGCACCCCCGGGCCCGCGGAAGCGGGCACCGCCGGGCCTTCGGGGGCGGGCGCCGCGGCGCCGTACTCGTCGAGCGTCACCTTGGGCAGCTCGCGCGTCTCGTCGTAGGCGTTCTGCCAGCCGTGGGCGGTGGCCGGGTCGGCGTACCCGCCGTACTCGGGGGCCGTCTCGACGTGCGGGTGATACACGTTCGGGGGGCCCTGCGGTGCGTCGTTCTCCGGCTGCGTCCCCCCGGTGGGGTGAGCACCCGTCGCACCATTGACGGCGTTCACGCCGTGCGTCCCGTCGCCGGGCCGATGTTCCCAAGACATGGGCGTGCATTTTAGGGGCGGAAGTGACACGCGATGCGGCCACCCGGGGACGACCTGTCGAACCGACACCGCCCACGTGGTGGAAAACACGCGGCACGACCGCAGACACGGCCGTAAGCTCACGGACATGCAGGTGATCCAGTCCACGAAGCTCGCCAATGTCTGCTACGAGATCCGGGGCCCGGTTCTCGAGGAGGCGATGCGGCTGGAGGCAGCGGGTCACCGCATCCTCAAGCTCAACACCGGCAACCCGGCCGCCTTCGGCTTCGACTGCCCGCCGGAGATCCTGGAGGACATCCTCCGCAACGTCTCGACGGCCCACGGCTACGGCGACGCCAAGGGCCTGCTCGCCGCCCGCCGGGCGGTCGTGATGCACAACCAGACCCTCGGCATCGAGACGGACGTCGAGCACGTCTTCATCGGCAACGGCGTCTCCGAGCTGATCGTCATGGCGATGCAGGGACTGCTGGACGACGGCGACGAGGTGCTCGTACCGGCCCCGGACTACCCGCTGTGGACGGCGGCCGTGTCCCTGGCGGGCGGCACGGCCGTGCACTACCGCTGCGACGAGCAGTCCGACTGGATGCCGGACCTGGCGGACGTGGAACGCAAGATCACCGACCGCACCAAGGCCCTCGTCGTCATCAACCCGAACAACCCGACGGGCGCGGTCTACGACGAGACCATGCTGCGCGGCCTGACGGACATCGCGCGCCGGCACAACCTCCTCGTCTGCTCCGACGAGATCTACGACAAGATCCTCTACGACGGCGCCACCCACACCCCCACGGCGGCGGTGGCCCCGGACCTGCTGACCCTCACCTTCAACGGCATGTCGAAGGCGTACCGCGTGGCGGGGTACCGGGTGGGCTGGATGGCGATCTCCGGCCCCCGGGCGCACGCGGCGTCGTACATCGAGGGGCTGACGATCCTCGCGAACATGCGGCTGTGCGCGAACATGCCGGGCCAGCACGGCGTGGTGGCGGCGCTCAGCGGCCGCCAGACGATCAACGACCTGGTGCTGCCGGGCGGGCGCCTGAAGGAGCAGCGGGACGCGGCGTACGAGCTGCTGACCCAGATCCCGGGTGTGACCTGTGTGAAGCCGAAGGGCGCGCTGTATCTGTTCCCGCGCCTCGACCCGAACGTCTTCAAGATCAAGGACGACCGGCAGATGGTCCTCGACCTGCTGCGCAGCGAGAAGATCATGGTCGTCCAGGGGACGGGCTTCAACTGGCCGGAGCCCGATCACTTCCGGGTGGTGACGCTGCCGACCGTGGCCGATCTGACGTCGGCGATCACGCGGATAGGGAATTTCCTGGACGGCTACGGCCAGCCCTGACCCGCACCCGGCACCCCGCCCTCACGGCGTGTGACCGCCCGAGGCATTCCGCGATCCGACTCAACTTTAGACGAATTCCAAGCTAGGATGGTTTCCTATCAAGCACAGGAGGCCGTCCCATGTACGAACCGATCCGCACCAAGTCGGTCCACACACCGGCCTGCCCTGACCCCGACTTCCCGCACCGCTCCCGCGAGGAGGAGCTGGACATCCAGCTCGCCGGCCATCTGGCCGCGCTGCTCGCGGTGACCGACGAGCTGCGGTCCCTGGCCCCCTCCGGGGACCTGGACACGGCGGCCGAGCGGCTCACCGACCAGGTGGCGCGGCTGCGCGGGAGCGTACGGCCGGTCCGTGCGACCTCCGCCGCGCACGGCGGTGACGCGCAGATCGCGGCCCTCCACCGGCGCGCCCATGCGCTGGCGGGCCGGGCCCTGGTGGTCGCGGCGTCCCGCGCGGACACGGCGGCCGCGATCCTGTCGGCGGAGCGCATCGACGCCCATGCCGCCGCGTCGGCCGAGCCGATCGCCGCCGGCTGACCCTCCCGAGCCGCCCCGGCCGGCTCCTCCTGACGGCCCCGGTCCGCGTGCACCCGCAGCGACGCGCGGACCGGGTGCCACCTTCTCCACCCCCGCGCACCCCCACCGCCCGGGCCCAGCGCGTCCCCCCGCCCCGCCCCTCTTCCGGCATCCGCGAACTCGCCCGGCTCGCACGCCCTTTCACCTTCTCGGCACGCTGACAGCCTTATCTGCGGACGAATTACCGAACAGTCCGCCCAATTAACCGATGACAGCACGAGATTGGGCACCCCTTCCCGCATCCCGCGTCCCGATGTGCATGCATTCGGGTGGACCACGACCTCAACCGCCTGCCGATGGCCGGTGTCACACGCGCGGGCTCGTAACGTCGGTGGAAATCAAGGGAATTCCCTCACCATTCCACGAGATGTGACAAAGTGAAACGTAGGACATTGTGGGCAGGGCTCGCCGGAACAGTGGCGATCGCCGGCGGGATCGCCGTCTGGGCGGTGCAGTCCCACCCGGACCGGCCCGCGGACTCCAAGACCGCGCCGACAGCCCAGAAGGGCCCGAACGCCGACACGCTGCTGGCCGCCGCCAAGTTGCAGGCGCAGTACGACACGGCCGGGGCGGCCGGCACCTACCGGCGCGTGCTGGACCTGGACCCTCACAACAAGATCGCCTGGTACAACCTCGGAGTCCTCGCACAACAGGAGGGCAAGACCGCCGACGCCCGTGCGGACTACGACAAGGCGCTGAAGCTCGACCCGAAGTACGGCTCCGCCCTCTACAACGAGGCGGTGCTGCTGAAGTCGAGCGACCCCGACCGGGCCGTCACGCTCCTCAGACGCGCCATCGCCGCCACCCCCAAGGCCTCGACGGCCCATCTGCAACTCGGTCAGATCCTGGCGAAGAGGGGCCGTGACCACGAGGCGACGGCCGAGTTCCGCCGTGCCGTGGCCGCGGACCCCTCGCTGTACTCCGCGGTGCCCGAGCAGTTCCGGGACTACGTAAGCCCCCCACCGACATCGAGCCAAGCAGGTGACTCCAGATGACGTCGACTGCAACACCCAGGTTCTCCGTCTTCACCCCCAGCCACCGGCCCCGTTTTCTCGATGAGTGCCTGGCGACCCTGCAGGCGCAGACCTGCCCGGACTGGGAGTGGATCGTCCTGCTCAACAACGGCGCCCGGTGGCGGCCCGAGCAGCCCGACGAGCGGGTGCGCGTGGAGATCGCGGACGATGTCCGCGGCGTCGGGGCGGCCAAACGCAGGGCCTGCGAGCTGGCCCGCGGCGAGATCCTCGTGGAACTCGACCACGACGATCTGCTGGTGAAGGCGTGCCTCGCGGAACTCGGCAAGGCGTTCGACGAGCATCCCGAGGCCGTGTTCGTCTACAGCAACACCGCTCAGATCACCGAGGACGGGAAGCGGGACGACACGCGCTTCAACGAGGCGCACGGCTGGCAGTACGAGGAGGTGCGCGTCGACGGCCGCACCCTGCTCCAGGCCAAGTCGATGGCTCCGACCCCGCACAACGTGGCCTACATCTGGTACGCCCCCAACCATGTGCGGGCGTTCCGCAAGGAAAGCTACGAGAAGGCCGGCGGCTACGACGCCACCCGCACGGTCCTCGACGACCAGGACCTGATGTGCCGGCTGTTCCACCTCGGCGACTTCCACCACATCCCCCGCTGTCTGTATCTGCAGCGGATGCACCCGTCGAACACCCAGCGCGACCCGGAGATCAACGCGCACATCCAGCGCGAGACGGTCGCCCTGTACGACAAGTACATCGAGGCCAACGCGCTCGCCTGGACCGAGCGGCGCGGGCTGGTCGCGCTGGACCTCGGCGCGGCCCACCGCAAGCCGCCCGGCTACCTGGGTGTGGACCAGCATCCGGGAGAGGGCGTCGACATCGTCGCGACCCTGCCCGACCCGCTGGACCTGCCCGACAACTCCGTGGGCCTGATGCGGGCGGTGGACTTCCTGGAGCACGTCCCCGCCAAGGTGCCGCTCATCAACGAGCTGTACCGGCTACTGGCCCCCGGCGGCATGCTCCTCACCATGACGCCCAGCTCCGACGGACGCGGCGCGTACCAGGACCCGACCCACGTCGCCTTCTACAACGAGAACTCGTTCTGGTACTACACGGACAACCAGTACCGCACGTTCGTGCCCGAGATCGAGGCGAAGTTCCAGTCGTCACGGCTGGTCACCTACTTCCCCACCGAGTGGCACTCCCGGAACGACATCTCCTACGTGGTCGCCAACCTGATCGCGATGAAGGAGGGCGCCGAGCGCTGCGGCGGTCCGCTGCTGGTCTAGCCCCCGAACGCGGTGGATGCCCCGCGGGACCCGAGGGTTCCGCGGGGCATCCGTGCGTCACGGGACCGGGACCGTCAGCGCCGCGTCGGCCAGCGCGGCGAAGGGCGGTGTGCCCAGTGCCGCGATCAGCTGGTCGTCCCAGCTCGGGAGGGGGGCGAGGCCCGCTCGGGCCCAGTTGTCGTGGCCGAGCACACCGAACGCCGGGCGGGCGGCCGGGCGCGGGAACTTGTCCGAGCCGACCGGCCGGATCCGGGCCGGGTCGAGGCCGCTGAGCCGGAAGGTCTCCCGCGCCAGCCCGTGCCACGTGGTGTGGCCGGCCGCCGTGCCGTGGTAGATGCCGGCCGGTGCCCGTCCGGCCAGGGCGGCACGGCCGAGGGCTGCCAGTTGCCGGGCCAGCGCCCGGGCCCAGGTCGGCTGGCCGTGCTGGTCGGCCACCACGTCCAGGGTCGGACGCCGGGCCGCGAGGTCGAGCATGGTCGTCACGAAGTTGCGGCCGTGCGCGCCGTAGAGCCAGGCCGTACGCACGATGTAGCCGGTCCCCGGCAGCAGTTCGGCGACCGCCCGCTCCCCCTCCCGTTTGCTTCGCCCGTACGCGTTGACGGGCGCCGTCGGGGCGTCCTCGGGGTACGGGCGGCGGGCGTCGCCCGGGAACACGTAGTCGGTGGAGATGTGCAGCAGCAGCGCCCCGGTGTCCGCGCAGGCGCGTGCTAGATGGCGCACGCCGGTGCCGTTCACCGCTGTCGCCGCCGCCTCGGAGTGTTCGGCGCCGTCGACGTCCGTCCACGCGGCGCAGTTGACGACCATCCGGTGGCCGTCGACGGCCGTGCGCACAGCGGCCGGGTCGGTGATGTCGAGCCGGTCGCGGCCCAGTGCCGTCACCTCCGCGTCCGGATCGGCGGCCAGTTCGGCCCGTACCTCCTGGCCGAGCAGCCCGAGCGCGCCGGTCACCAGCCAGTGCGTGGTCACCGCAGCGCCGCCCTCTCCCGCAGCGGCTCCCACCAGGAGCGATGTGCGCGGTACCAGGCCACCGTGGCGGCCAGCCCTGCCGCGAAGTCGATCTGCGGGGCGTAGCCCAGTTCCTCACGGATCTTGCCGTCGTCCAGCGAGTACCGCAGATCGTGGCCCTTGCGGTCGGCCACGTACTCGACCCGGTCCCAGCCCGCGCCGACCGCGTCCAGCAGCAGGCCGGTCAGTTTGTGGTTGCTCAACTCGGTCCCGCCGCCGATGTGGTAGACCTCTCCGGCCCTGCCGCCGTCCAGGACCAGGTCGATGCCCCGGCAGTGGTCGGAGACATGCAGCCAGTCGCGGACGTTGCGCCCGTCTCCGTACAGGGGGACCGTCCCGCCGTCGAACAGCCGGGTGATGAAGAGCGGGATGACCTTCTCGGGGAACTGGTGCGGCCCGTAGTTGTTGGTGCACCGGGTGATCACGACGTCCAGGCCGTGGGTGCGGTGGTAGGCGAGCGCCAGCAGATCGGCGCCGGCCTTCGAGGCGGCGTACGGGGAGTTGGGCGCGAGCGGGCACTCCTCGGTCCAGGAGCCCTCGCTGATCGAGCCGTACACCTCGTCTGTGGAGACCTGCACAAAACGGCCGATCCCGTGCCGATGGGCCGCGTCCAGCAGCACCTGCGTGCCCATCACATTGGTGCGGACGAACGGACCGGCGCCGTCGATCGACCGGTCCACATGCGACTCGGCGGCGAAGTGCACCACCGCGTCCTGGCCCGCCATCACCTGGTCGACCAGATCCGGATCACAGATGTCGCCCCGGACGAAGTGATAGCCAGGGTGTTCCGCCACCGATGCCAGATTGGCCTCGACCCCTGAATAGGTGAGTGTGTCGAGAACGGTGATCCGCGCCGCCGGGTCCGCGCTCAGCCGCCGACGGACGTATTCCGAACCGATGAATCCGGCGCCGCCGGTCACGAGGATGCGCATGGTTCTCCGAGTTTATTGGTCGACATTTGGTCGATGGAATGCGACAAGGCCTCGCGGAGCGGGGCCGGGGGTCTTCGGTGGAACGCGGACGGTGCCCCGAGGCCAGGCCTCGGGGCACCGTCGCTCATTTTCCGGTCAGACGTACGCAACCGCCGATCAGGGCGTGCCGCAGATCGCGAAGGCCGTGACCGGTCCGCCGGAGTTGACCTGCCACCCGGTGGCGGGGCCGGTACCGGTGAAGACCGGTACGGAGCTGTCGATGTTCTGGCCGGCCGCAGTGTTCTGGAACCCGCCGCCGAGGGCCACTTCGCCGGCGTTGCAGGTGGCGGTCGACTGGGTTCCCTGGGCCCCGATCGCGACGTGGGTGGTGCCGAGGCCGACGCCCTGCGCACCCTGAGCACCCGTCGCACCCTGCGCCCCGGCTGCACCTTGCGCACCCGTGGCACCCTGAGCACCGGTGGCGCCCTGAGCACCCGGGACGCCCTGGAAGCCCTGGGCGCCCGTCGCACCCTGGGCACCGGCCGCACCCTGAGCACCGGTAATGCCCTGCGCACCCGTCGCGCCCTGAACACCCGGAGCACCCTGGGTGCCCTGGGCACCCGTCGCACCCTGCGCACCGGCGGTGCCCTGTGCACCGGTGGCGCCCTGAACACCCGGGTCACCCTGGGCACCCTGGGCACCCGTCGCACCCTGCGCACCGGTGGTGCCCTGCGCACCCGTGGCACCCTGAGCACCCGTGGCGCCCTGAACACCCGGGACGCCCTGCGCACCCGTAGCACCCTGAACACCCGGGATGCCCTGCGGACCGGGGATACCCGTGGCGCCCTGAACACCCGGGACGCCCTGCGGACCCGTAGCACCCTGCGAACCGGTCGCGCCCTGCGAACCCGTAGCGCCCTGCGAGCCGGTCGCACCCTGAACACCCGGGACGCCCTGCGGACCGGTGGCGCCCTGCGTACCCATGGCACCCTGCGAACCGGTCGCACCCTGAACACCCGGGACGCCCTGCACGCCCGGGACGCCCTGCGGACCGGTGGCGCCCTGCGTACCCATGGCACCCTGCGAACCGGTCGCACCCTGAACACCCGGGACGCCCTGCGCACCCGGGATGCCCTGCGGACCGGGGATACCCGTCCCACCCTGCGGGCCCTGGGGGCCCTGGGGGCCGCTGCCCACTCCGCCGGGAGTGCCCTGAGGACCCTGCGGTCCCTGCGGGCCGGTCCCGCCGCGCGGACCCTGCGGGCCCGTCCCGCCGCGCGGTCCCTGCGGTCCGCGGTCCCCGTGGTCGTGGTCGCGGTCGCGGCTCCCGCTGATGCCCTTGACCTTGCCATGAGCACTCACGGCTCCGTGCGGGCCGGGCACCCCCACACTGGCTGCGCCGGACCGGTGGATCGCGTCGGCGACGGCCACCGCGCTCGGAGCGATGTTCAGCACGACGGCAAGCGCGCCGACCGAGACCATCGTGGCGGATTTCACGCGTGAACTTCGGGTAGTTCTACGGCTCACTGAGAACCTTCCTCACGAAACGTGGAGTGACCACACCCGTTGAGTGCGCGCACTGGGCGCACTCACGTTGCCCGTGGCCACGGACGCAGCACACCTTTTCACTCTCCGTCACATCCGACGGGGAGTCACTCCGTGTCACCGCTGAAGATCACCCGCGCGGCGGCCATGAACGAGTCTTTACCGTGGCAGGCCGGCAGAACGCTCCGAAAGCGGCTCAGGCGCTGCTCACCAGACTGCTGCGATACGCTCCGCATGCCTCGAAGGAGGGCAGCAGACCCTGCCGCTCCGCCTCCTCCAACGTGGGTGCCGCGGCGTCCTTGTCGGACAGGAGCGGTACCAGGTCGTCGGGCCAGGCGATGCCGAGGGCCGGGTCGAGCGGGTTGACCCCGTACTCCCGCTGCGGCGCATAGGGCTGCGAACACAGGTAGACCACGGTGGAGTTGTTCTCCAGCGCCATGAAGGCGTGGCCCAGCCCCTCCGAGAGATAGAGGCAGCGATGGGTGGAGTCGTCGAGCCGGACCGCCTCCCAGGTCCCGAAGGTCGGGGAGCCGGTGCGGATGTCGACGACCACGTCGAGTACGGCGCCGCTGACACAGGTGACGTACTTGGCCTGGCCCGGCGGGACCGCCGCGTAGTGGACACCGCGCAGCGTGCCGCGCCCGGAGCGGGAGCAGTTGGCCTGGGCGAGCCCGAACCCCTGGCCGGTGGAGTCCTGGAACGTTTCTCCCTTGAACCACTCGTGGAATCTGCCCCTGTCGTCCGTGAACACCCTGGGTGTGTCCACCCAGGCCCCTTCGATACCAAGTGGGAGCACGCGCTGTTTCCTTTCACCGCGCCGCCGTTGTCATGGGTGACCGCACCCGTGTGTGTCTTCGGGACGACCGCCGCGGGACTTTAGAGTCCGGGTCCCACCGTCAGCAGTCCCCCGGGCCGCGATCCGGGCATCCGCCGGGGCGGGACCACACCGCCGTGGTCGTCCAGCAGCCCCAGCAGATAGCCGCCGTATCCGCTCTTGAGCAGCGGCTGGGCCAGTTCCCGGAGCCGGTCGTCGTCGATCAGGCCGGCCCGCCAGACGGCCTCCTCGACACAGCCGACCTTCAGGCCCTGGCGCTCCTCGATCACCCGCACGAACTCCGAGGCCTGGACCATGGACGTGAAGGTGCCGGTGTCCAGCCATGCGGTGCCCCGGTCGAGCCGGGTGACATGGAGCGCACCGGCGTCGAGATAGACACGGTTGAGGTCGGTGATCTCCAACTCGCCCCGGGCACTGGGGCGCAACTCGCGGGCGATGTCCACGACATGGTGGTCGTAGAAGTACAGTCCGGGCACGGCGTACCGGGAGCGGGGCCGGGCCGGCTTCTCCTCGATGGACAGGGCCCGTCCCCGGTCGTCGAACTCGACGACGCCGTAGGCGGAGGGGTTGGCGACCGGGTAGGCGAACACCCTGCCGCCGGTCAGATCGTCATGGCGGGCCAGCCGGGTGCCGAGACCGCTTCCGTGGAAGATGTTGTCGCCCAGGATCAGGGCGACCGGCTCGCCGTCGAGGAAGTCGGCGCCCAGCACAAGGGCCTGCGCGATGCCCTCCGGGCGTTCCTGGACGAGATATTCCAGTCGCAGGCCGAGTTGACGTCCGTCGCCGAGCAACCGGCGGAACTGGCACTGGTCTTCGGGCGTGGTGATGACCAGGATCTCCCGGACCCCCGCCATCACGAGTGTGGAAAGCGGGTAATAGACCATGGGCTTGTCGAAGACCGGAAGAAGCTGCTTCGACACCGAGCGGGTCAACGGCCACAGTCGCGAGCCGGTACCCCCGGCCAACAGGATTCCGCGCATGGCATCACCATAGGTGAATTGCCCATGACTGCCCGTTTTTTACGGTAACCACGGTGTGTACGGGGACATGGCACTCCGGGCCGGGGCCCGCATCCGTACGCCGTTGTACGGAGCGGGCCCCGGCCCGGTGCGGTGCTGGCACCGCGGCCGGCCTTCGTGACGACTTCGCAGGTCAGGGCTAGTCGGACCGGCCGCGGAGTTCTTGGTGGGCTCAGCCCAGGCGCTGCACCAGCGCGCGGTACTGGTCCCACAGCTCCTTCGGCGTGTGGTCGCCGAAGGTGTTGAGGTGCTCGGGCACCAGCGCCGCTTCCTCACGCCACACGTCCTTGTCGACGGTGAGCAGGAAGTCGAGGTCGGACTCCGACAGCTCCAGGCCGTGCGTGTCCAGCGCCTCCTTCGTCGGCAGGATGCCGATCGGGGTCTCGACGCCCTCGGCCGTGCCCGCCAGGCGCTCGACGATCCACTTCAGGACGCGGCTGTTCTCACCGAAGCCCGGCCAGACGAACTTGCCCTCGTCGTTCTTGCGGAACCAGTTGACGTAGTAGATCTTCGGCAGCTTGGCCTGGTCCTTGCCCTTGGCCACATCGACCCAGTGGCCCATGTAGTCGCCCATGTTGTAGCCGCAGAAGGGCAGCATGGCGAACGGGTCGCGGCGCAGCTCGCCGACCTTGCCCTCGGCCGCGGCGGTCTTCTCGGAGGCGACGTTCGCGCCGAGGAACACTCCGTGGTTCCAGTCGAAGGACTCCGTCACCAGCGGCACCGCGCTGGCGCGGCGGCCGCCGAAGAGGATCGCCGAGATCGGCACGCCCTTCGGGTCCTCCCACTCGGGCGCGATGATCGGGCACTGCGAGGCGGGGACGGTGAAGCGGGCGTTGGGGTGGGCGGCCGGGGTCCCGGACTCCGGCGTCCAGTCGTTGCCCTTCCAGTCGGTGAGGTGGGCCGGAGCCTCCTCCGTCATGCCCTCCCACCAGATGTCGTTGTCGTCGGTCAGGGCGACGTTGGTGAAGACGGAGTTGCCCCACAGTGTCTTCATCGCGTTGGCATTGGTGTGCTCCCCGGTACCGGGCGCGACACCGAAGAAACCGGCCTCGGGGTTGATCGCGTACAGCCGACCGTCCTCACCGAACCGCATCCACGCGATGTCGTCGCCGATCGTCTCGACCGTCCAGCCGGAGATCGTCGGCTCCAGCATGGCGAGGTTCGTCTTGCCGCACGCGCTCGGGAAGGCCGCCGCGACGTACTTCGACTCGCCCTGCGGGGGCGTCAGTTTGAGGATCAGCATGTGCTCGGCGAGCCAGCCCTCGTCGCGCGCCATCACGGAGGCGATGCGCAGCGCGTAGCACTTCTTGCCCAGCAGCGCGTTGCCGCCGTAGCCGGAGCCGTAGGACCAGATCTCGCGGGTCTCGGGGAAGTGCGAGATGTACTTGGTCTGGTTGCAGGGCCAGGGGACGTCCTTCTGGCCGGGCTCCAGCGGGGCACCCAGGGTGTGGACGGCCTTGACGAAGAAGCCCTCGGTGCCGAGTTCGTCGAGGACCGCCTGTCCCATGCGCGTCATCGTGCGCATGGAGACGGCCACATACGCGGAGTCCGTGATCTCGACGCCGATCGCGGAGAGCGGCGAGCCCAGCGGGCCCATGCAGAACGGCACGACGTACATCGTGCGGCCACGCATGGAACCGCGGAACAGGCCCTTCTCGCCCTGGAAGATCTCCCGCATCTCGGCGGGCGCCTTCCAGTGGTTGGTCGGGCCGGCGTCCTGCTCGCGCTCGGAGCATATGAAGGTCCGGTCCTCGACCCGGGCGACATCGGTCGGGTCTGAGGCCGCGTAGTAGGAGTTCGGGCGTTTGATCGGGTCGAGCTTCTTGAACGTGCCCTTGTCGACCAGTTCCTCGCACAGGCGCTCGTATTCGGCCTCGGATCCGTCACACCAGACCACGTTGTCCGGCTGCGTCAGTTCGACGATCTCGTTGACCCACGAGATCAGGTCCTTGTGCTCGGTGGGGACGGTTGAGGGAGCCGCGAAGTCGCGCGCCACGATCGCTCCTAGATGAGGGGTTTTCTGTTGGTTGCCCCGTGGGGGCTGCGACCCGGATGCTTCGTAGCCGCTCATCCGGTGCCGACCGCACTCATTTGATCATCCGACGAGATTGCGCATCTGTCCAGAGGGCGTCACAGCTGAGCGGAGTGAGGATCGCCACGTGTCCCCGCGTTTCTTCGCGTGCACGTAGGATTCGGCAAAAAGATTTTTTGCGTTGGCGCGGCTTCCGCGCAGGGCGGGCAGCCCGGGTGATAACGGTCGCACTTTGATCCGCAACTTACGGTTCCGTAGGTACGATGCCGCGCATGACTGCGTCCGTCCCCGACGCGCCCACGGACTCGCCGGCAGCCGGCCGCGGTCCCGTCGCGCTATCCCTGCCCCATCCGGTCAAGCCGAAGCTGCGCGGGTGGCTGCACCTCGGAATGTTCCCGGCCGTTCTCGTCGCGGGTCTGGTGCTCACGGCCCTCGCGGACTCGACCCGCGGCCGAATCGCCTGTGGCATCTACGTTCTGACGGCGTGTCTGCTCTTCGGCGTCAGCGCGCTCTACCACCGCGGCAACTGGAGCCCACGCATGGACGGCGTACTGCGCCGGCTCGACCATGCCAACATCTTCCTGATCATCGCGGGCACCTACACCCCCCTGACCATGCTGCTTCTGCCGGGCGCCAAGGGCCAGTGGCTACTGTGGGGCATCTGGGCCGCGGCGGCGGCCGGCATCGTCTTCCGCGTCTTCTGGGTCCGCGCCCCCCGCTGGCTCTACACCCCCTGCTACATCGCGATGGGCTGGGCCGCGGTGTTCTTCCTCCCCGACTTCATGCGCACGGGCGGGATCGCCGTCCTGGTGCTGGTGATCGTCGGCGGACTGCTCTACAGCGCGGGAGGTGTGATCTACGGGATCAAGCGGCCGAACCCGTCGCCCCGGTGGTTCGGCTTCCACGAGGTCTTCCACTCGTTCACCCTCGCGGCGTTCGTCGTGCACTACGTGGGGATCTCCCTGGTGGCGTACCAGCACGCGTAACCTCCCTCTCAGCCTGTTCCCCAAGGCCGCGGCTCCGGAGCCGCGGCCTTTCGTCATGTCCGGGCCCGGTCGCCCGCCCCCGGGCCTGAACCCTCCCCGCCTTTATTGACAGTCACCATCTATTAACAGTTGCAATCTTTTGAGGGTTACTGCCATTTCCTGGCTACTGCCACCCAAGACGAAGAGGCGCGGCGCGGCCCTCGCCGCTGGTGGGGCCTCGGGGCGCTGGTCGCGGGCCTCGCGGTGTTCGTGCCGGTTCGCCGGCCGGGGCGCTGGTCGACGACGTCACGCCGGTGATCCTCGCCCGCGGTCATGATGCTGCCGATGATGGGCGGGTGGCTGGTCGCGGCGCGCGGTGCGGCGCCGGTCGTGGCGAGGTTCGGAGCACGCCCGGTGATCAGCTCGGGGCTCGTGGTTCTCGCCTTCGCCGCGCTCCTCGGCAGCCGTACGAGCGTCCACGACGGGTACGGCTTCACCGCGCGGTGGCTGTCGATCGCGGGCGTCGGCTTCGGTTTCGCGGTGGTCCGGCGATGGACGCGGCGCTCGGCGCGCTGCCCGGGGACCGGGCCGGCAGCGGCTCCGGGCTGCTGATGACGGTCCGCCAGGTGGGCGGCGCCATCGGTGTCGCCCTGCTCCGGCTCGCTGCCGGCGAGCCTGCTCCGGCAGGCTCGACACCTCCGCCCTGCCGCACGCGGCGGCACGGACCGCCGCCGACACGGTGGTCGGCGCGCATGTGGTCGCCGAGCAGCTCGGCGACCGGGCGCTCGCCGTGTCCACGAACGCCGCGTACGTCCACGGCATGGGCTCGGTACTGCTGGTCAGCGGCATCGCGGCGCTGCTCACGGCACTGCTCGCGGCGACCCTCCCGCCGACCCCGAAGGCCGCGGGGACCCTGCCCGAGGAGAACCCCGGCATGGTCTCCGCCCAGGAGAATGCCCGACAATGACGACCATGGCCGCCCGCACCGCAAACAGCTCGACCCCCGCCGCCGAACCCCGTCCGGGGCTGCGCGAGCGGAAGAAGATCAAGACCCGTACGGCGATCCGCAAGGCGACGTACCGGCTGGTCCAGGAGCAGGGGTACGACGCCACCACCATCGAGCAGATCGCGGAAGCGGCCGAGGTCTCCCCCTCCACGGTGTTCCGGTACTTCCCCACCAAGGAGGACATCGTCATCCCCGACGAGTTCGACCCGAGTTTGGAGGAGGAGCTGCGCGCGCGGCCCGCGGACGAGCCGCTGACACGGTCGCTGCGGCACGTGGTGGCCACCGCCGTCGAGCGGAGCATGTCGGGCGGGTACGAGACGCCCGAGGAGATGCGACTGCGTGGGCGCCTCATGGTCGAGGTGCCCGCGGTCCGCTCCCGGATGAACGAGAGCATGTCCGTGACCGGTCAGATGATGTGCCGGGTGGTGGCCGAACGCACCGGGCGCGACCCCGGCGACCTGGAAGTACGCGTGTACTGCATGGCCGTGGTCGGCGCGCTGATGGAGGCCTCCCGCTACTGGGCCGAGCACGAACAGCGGGGCGACATCGCCGAGTACACCGCACGCACCCTCGACGTGCTGGAGCACGGTCTCGAGCGCCGGAAATCCGAGGCCCCCTGACCGTTCCCCGTGCCATCCTGGCCAGGTGAACGGACCCGAGATCCATATCGCGTTCGCCCCCGAACTGGGGCTCTTCGTCCCGCACGCGCGGCGCGGACGCGCCACCACGGTCGTCACCGACGGCGCCTCCACGCTCGGCCATGTCGTCGAGTCGCTGGGTGTGCCGCTGACCGAGGTCGGGGCGCTTCTCGTGGACGGCCGCACCTCGCCCTTCTCCCACGTCCCGGCGGCCGGCGAGCGGGTCGAGGTGTGCCCCGTGGAGCGGCCCCAGCAGGTGCCCGGGGCCCCGCTCCGCTTCCTGCTGGACGTCCACCTCGGCACCCTGGCCCGCCGGCTGCGGCTGCTCGGCGTGGACGCGGCCTACGAGTCGACGGACATCGGAGACCCGGCCCTCGCCGCCCGCTCGGCGGCCGAGCAGCGCGTCATGCTCAGCCGCGACCGGGGGCTGCTGCGCCGCCGCGAGCTGTGGGCTGGCGCGTTCGTCTACAGCACCCGGCCGGACGACCAACTCCGCGACGTGCTCGCCCGGTTCACCCCCGCGCTGCGGCCGTGGACACGGTGCACCGCCTGCAACGGCCTGCTCCGCGACGCCACCAAGGAGGAGGTCGCCGACCAGCTCCACCACGGCACACGCCGCTCGTACGACGTCTTCGCGCGCTGCCGCGCCTGTGGCCGCGCGTACTGGAAGGGCGCGCACCACGACCAGCTGGAGGCCATCGTGGAGCGCGCCCTGACCGAGTTCCCGAGCCGGGCCTAGGCTTCGGGGTTACCGGAAGGCCGCGACATTGCGCCGGGCCCAGTCGGCGTAGCCGCGGGCCGGGCGGCCGAGGATCCGTTCGACGTCGGGGCTGACGCGCTGCTCGGCAGGGGTGGGCCGGCCCAGGATGTCCAGCGTGGTGTCCACCACGGGCTCGGGCATGAACCGCAGCATCTGTGCGCGGGCCTCGTCGCGGGTCTGCTCGACGAACGCGACAGGCTCCCCCAGCGCGTCCCCGAGCGCCGCCGCACACTGCCGGGGTGTGATCGGCACGGCCCCGGTCAGCTCATGGATCCGGCCCGTGTGACCGTCCTCGCGCAGGGCCGCGGCGGCGACCTCGGCGATGTCGTCCGGGTCGATCAGAGGCAGCCCCACATCGCCGAAGGGTGCCTCGACGGTCCGCCGGGTACGCACCCCTTCGGCCCAGGCATAGGTGTTGGAGTGGAAACCGCCCGGCCGCAGGATCGTCCAGTCCAGACCCGACTGCCGTACGGCGTCCTCGATGGCGCGGCCGACGGCCCCGTGCGAGGCCGACTCCGGCCGGGTCGCGACCCCTTGCGAGGACAGCAGCACAAGACGTTCGACTCCGGCGGCCTTGGCGACGTCGAGGATGTCCCCCGGGTTCAGCAGATGCGCGGCGGCGCCCCCGTTCTGCAGGAAGAGCGCGTCGGCGCCGTCGAACACGGGCCGCAGGCTCCCGGCGTCGGCCAGGTCGGCCCGCCGCTGCCGGACGCCCTCCGGCACGTCCGCCTCCGAGATCCCCCGGGAGGTCGCGGTGACCTGCTCGCCGGCCGCCGCGAGGGTCCGTACCAGCGATCGGCCGACCTTGCCGGTCGCCCCCGTCACTACGATCATCAGCAACTCCCTGTCGTGCACGCGTGATTGTGGATGTCCGGGCGGGCGAGAGCGCCTCGGAGAACTGCTCTCCGGGCGACACGGGGACGCTAACACCGCGCGTATAGTAGGTACCTACAGGAAAGTGGCTCTCCCGGAGGGATGCACATGGCCGGTGAAACGACCCGGACGGCGCCCGCCGCGACCGACCCGGAGGCCGCCTGTCCCATCAGCCCCGTCGTGGACATCGTGTTCAGCCGCTGGACCACGCCGATCCTGTGGTCCCTCCACACCCACGGCCGTCAGCGCTTCGTCGAGCTGGAACGGCGGATCGGCCGGATCACCCCGAAGGTGCTGACGCAGCGGCTGCGGCAACTGGAACGGGACGGGCTGATCGTGCGGACGTACCACCCGGAGGTTCCGCCTCGGGTCGAGTACGAGATCAGCGAACTCGGCCGCAGCCTCGCCCCCCTCTTCGCCCACCTCGCGGAGTGGGCCACCGACAATCTGGACCAGGTGGAGCGGTCCCGGCAGGACTACGACGCCGTGCCGCCCCGCTGACACGACCCGGCCGTCTCGGGGACTCCGCTCCCCTGTCACCGAAAAGGGCCCGCCGACCCCCTCGTGAAGGTCGACGGGCCGATTCCCGTACCCCACCGCCTAGTGCTGTGGCCTGGAAGGTTTGCCGGAAAGCTCGCGGCGTCCGGTGCGGGGGGGTGCCCCCACGCCTTTCAGGCAGTGGGGGAGCCTCGCAAGGCGGAGCTTCGCCCGCCTACCGGATGTACTCGGGCGATGCGACAACGCGGCGAGGTGCCGTGCCAGACGTCGCGCGCCCGGCGGGAGTTGTCAGACACCCCTAGCGGCCGTTCCTCACCTCGTCTTTGCCGCAGGCCACGCCGTCCCCGTTCGGGTCGAGGCCGAGCGGGTCGTCCTTGCCGTTGACCTCGAGACGGCCGTAGTCGTTGCGCGCGAGCCAGGCGCAGCGCGCGGCCGTCGTCCGCTTCACCCCGGGCGGGAACACGGTGGGCACGCACACATTGGCCGAGCCGTAGTGCCGGTCGCAGCCGGAGATCGTCGTACTGACCTTCTGCGACGTGCGCTTCGGGCCGGCGCCGGTGGTCCTGCCCGCCGGGGCGGCGGCGAAGGAGTGGACATGGGCCGAGGGGGTGTCCGCGCTCAGGGCCGCCGGGCCCTGCAGATGGACCCACCGGGCCACCGAAGGGACGCCGTTCGCGTCGACCGCGAAGAGCATGTACCAGCCGGGCGGCGCCAGATCGGGGTTGCTCGTCACGTTCAGGTCGACGTTGTTGCCGTCCACCGACAGCGGCAGGTCCACGAACCGCTGGTTGGGGTCGGAGGAGTGGGTCACCGCCGCCGGGCGGATCAGTTCCGCCTTCGCGACGGGCCGGTCGACCGTGATGCGCTGTGTCGTGCCGTAGGTCCACTCGTTGTCGATCACCGAGGTGATCGTCGGGCGGGTGCCCTTGAAGAGATACGGCGGCGAGTAGATCGACACGTTGTGGTTCCAGGTGCCGTTGCCCGGGTTGTCCCCGGTCGCCATCACCCGGCCGTCCGGCAGCAGGAAGGCCGAGGAGTGGTAGCCACGGGCCTCGGGATCGCCGGCCACCGGGTCGAAGGCGGAGGTGTCCGGGTCGAAGAGCGAGGACTCCTGCACCGGGTTCGCGCGGTTGTGCAGGGCGCCGCCCGTCTCCAGCACCTTGCCGTCCGGCAGCAGGACCGCCGAGACGTACATCTTGCCCTGGTTCCCGGTCTCGGCGACCGGACCGTTGCCGAGGTCCACCGTGCCCTGCGGGATCGGCGGCCCGGCGACGTACTGCGGGCTCGCCCGCTTGAGGTCGATGATGTCCGTCAGCCGGTTCGCGTCCGGGTTGGAGTCGATGTTGCCGCCGCCGATGGTCAGCACCTTCTGGTCCTGGGCCGGAGGCAGCAGTACGCTCGCCGACTGGTCGCGCTCGTCCTTGTCCTGGAGCCCAGGGATCTGCGTGATCGTGTTGGCGCCGTAGTCGTAGATCGCCGATCCCGTGCCCGGGATGTTGTTGCCGAAGACATGGCTGCCCGAGTAGAAGAGGCGGCCGTCCTGCATCAGGATCATCGACGGGTACAGGCCCCAGTACGACCAGGTCTGGTTGACCTTCCACAGCGGCAGCCACTGCTGGTCCTTGTCCGACCAGTACTCCGTCGTCACCGAACCCGTGGAGTCCTCGCGCAGCCCGCCGAAGGAGATGACGTCGCCGTTGCCGAGTTCGGTCGCCGACGGATACCAGTGGCCGTCGTTGAGATCGTTCGTCTTCGTGTACGTCTCCGTCGCCGGATCGAAGACGTACGAGTCCTTGAACCCCTCGTAGCCGTGTCCGCCCACGACGGGGTACGCCTTGTTCCCGCTCAGCACGAGCACCCGCCCGTCCTGGAGTTGTACGTGACCCGCGCAGAACATGTCCTTCGGGGTGGGGATCACCTTGTACGAGCCGTTCGCGGGGTCGTAGATCGCGCTGGTGAACGTGCCCGCGTTGAAGTTCTCCTCGCTGTTGCCGGAGCCCGCGATCAGCAGCACCTTGCCGTTGTCGAGGACGACGGAGTGCATGGAGCGGACCGGGTTCTGGGTGGGCAGGACCTGCCAGGCGCCGTTCGCGCACTGGTCCGCCGTGCCGGTGCACTGCGGGGGCGGCAGCGGGTCGGCGACCTGTTCCATCGTGTAGTCGTCGGTGGTCACGGATCCCGTGCCGTACACGGAGACACCCCAGGTGATCATGTCGGTCCCGGCCGGCACCTCTGGTGTGCGGACGCCCGCCTGGGCCCAGTCCGGGCTCATGTCCAGCGTCTTGAGGTCGGTCCAGTACTGCCAGCCGGCCGTCGTGTCGTGCCGGAACAGGGTCACCGAGGTGTCGGGGGTGGTCGACTTGTACCAGAGCGAGAGGTCGTACTGCTTGCCCGGCGTGACCACGGGCGCGCAGCTCGCCGACTCGGTGATCAGGGCCTTGCGGTCGCCGTCGACACGGCGGGTCAGCTCGACCTTCATGGCCTGGCCGCCCGTGTGGGCGTCGGCGGCGGTGGTGAAGGTGAAGTCGTTGTCGCCCCAGCCGGACTTCTCCCAGCAGTACGGCATCCCGTCGGTGCCGGCGGTCTCGAAACCGGGGTTCTTGACGAGGTTGGCGGCGGACGCGGGCTGCGGCGAGGTGAGCAGCAGACCCATGGTCAGGCCGGAAACGGCCAGCAGCGCGGTGCCGCGACCGCGCAGCACGCGCGAGGTGCGGAGTCTTCGTACGGTCGTCACACGGTTCTCCTCGCTGTGCGGCTCCCGCTCCCGGCGGGCTTCGGCTCGTCGGCGCCCGGGGCGCCCCGGCCTGCGGCGCCCCGGCTCCGGCGCGGCAGATAGACCAGCGCCTCGGTCCCCACGAAGCGCAGCAGGAACGTCATCACCAGCGCCAGCGCGGTGGCCGGCAGCGCCCCCACCCCGAACTCGCGCACGAGCAACGCGATCAGCGGGATGCGCAGCACCAGATCGGCGTTGGCGAGCAGCGCGAACCGGCCCGCCCGGTCCCACCAGCGGCGGTGGCGGCGGCGCTCGCGGAACAGCAGATGCTCCAGGAGCAGGAAGTTCCAGGCCACACCGAGCTGGTTGGCGAGGATCTCCGCCGGCACATAGTGCACACCGAGCCGGGTGAGCGCCCACAGGCCCACCAGGTTCGGTACGAAACCGGAGGCGCCGATCAGTCCGAAGGCGACCATGCGCGCGAGCGGCGAGGCGGTGCGCAACCCGGCCAGATGGCGCAGGAAGCGCATGCCCTCCGTCGCGGTCGACTTGGACTCGCCCGCGAACCGGTCCTGGAAGACGAACGGCACCTCGGTGACCGTGCGCGGCCTGCCGCGCACGGCCAGCTCCAGCAGGATCTTGTAGCCGAGGGGCTTCAGGACCTCCGCGGCGACCGCGCTGCGGCGGACGGCGAAGAAACCGCTCATCGGGTCGCTGATGCCGCGCAGACTGCGTGGGAACAGCGACTTGGTGAGCCAGGTCGCGGCGCGGGAGACGGCGATGCGATAGCCGCCCGCGAGCCCGGCGCGGCTGCCGCCCTTCATATAGCGGGAGGCGACGACGAGCTGGGCGCCCGCCCGCTCCCCGGTGCCGACCAGTTCCGGCACCAGGCACGGCGGATGCTGCAGATCGCCGTCCATGACGACGATCCAGTCGGAGCCGGCCGCCCGGATGCCCTCCACCACGGCCCCGCCGAGCCCGCCGGCCGGCTCGTCCCGGTGCAGCACGGTGACCGGGAACGGGCAGTCCTGCGCGGCCCGGAAGATCACATCGGGGGTGTCGTCGGTGGAGTCGTCGACGAAGACGACCTCGCAGGGCAGCCGGGCCGGCACCGACTCGGTGATCCGGTGCAGCAGTTCTCGGATGTTGGCCGACTCGTTGAAGGTCGGTACGACGATGGTGACGGCGCCCGGCTCGGGCACCTCCGCCGCGCGTACGACCGGATCGTCCCGCTCGCCGGGGACGGTGGACTCATGGCTCATCGCTCGCCTCCCGCGGCCCGGTCCACCTTGCGGATCTCGATCCGGTCGGGGCCGGTGCCGAAGGTGGCGACCGGGGTGGAGTGCTCGATCGCGGCCATCACGCCCGGCAGGTCGACCGCGTCGCGCCGGACCGTCGGAGAGGCGACCACATAGTCCAGGTCGCGCCAGCCGTGCGGCATCGTTCTGGTCACCGCGGGGTCCAGGTCGGCCTTGTAGAAACAGATGACGCCGAGTCCCGGCCGGTACCCGGCGTGCACGAGGTCCAGCCAGAGCGCGTCGTCGACGAGCACCCGGGTGTCCTTCGGGTCCGTCACCTCGTGGGTGAGCCAGTGCGACGCCCCTCGGTAGGGGGCGTTGGCGTCGGCGGTCACGGCGGTGCGGTCCCCGTCGTACCAGCGGGGCACCGCATACGCCCCGGCGGCGGCCACGAGCAGTGCCGCCACGGCGTACCGCACCCAGGTGACGTAGGACCGCTCGCTCCCGCCACGCCGCCGCCGCAGCACCGCATGAGCGACGCTCGCGGCGGCGCCCGCCAGGACCAGGGCGAGGAACGGCAGGGCCTGGATGACGTACATCGCGGGCAGATAGCCGTTCGGCCGCATCGCGACCAGGGTCAGGATCGCGACGGCGAGCGCGGGTCCGGCCAGCGCCCGTGCGGTGACCGACCAGCGCCAGGTGAGCAGGAGCAGCAGCGCTCCGGCCAGACCGCCGAGCGGCAGCACCCGGTCGTAGTACAGCCAGGAGTGCAGCACACCGTAAGAGCCGGAGCCCGCGTCGAGGATGAATCCGGAACCGGGCCGGCTCATCTGGTAGGTGATGCCGTCCCACAGGGAGACATGGCCGGCTCCCGGCAGCAACTCGCCCTTGAGCAGGGCGAAGAGCGGATACGCCAGCCCGATCAGGACGCACGCCGTGACGGCTCCGGTGAGCGCGAACTTCCGGGTGTCACGGTGGCTGTGGCGCCACATGGTCAGGAAGACGGCGGGCAGGACGACGAGCATCGTCTCCTTGGTGAGGACGCCGGCCGCGGCGGCGAGTCCCGCGCCGAAGTGGTGCCAGAGGTGACGGCTCGGGGACGCGGCGAGGGTGAACGCGAGGAGCGTCCACATCACCGCGATGTTGTCGAGGAAGATCTCCCGCTGGAGCACCACCGACAGCGGCGACAGCCCGAACAGGACCATGGCGAGTCCGGCCGCCCAGGCCGGCAGCCGCAGCCGCCGGGCGAGGACGTACACGAGGACCGCGCTGACCCCGCTCACCAGCAGCATCGCCGGCCGCATGGCGCCGACCGTCATCAGCGAGGGGTCGATACGGCCGGGGAGCCAGGTCAGCAGGGCGATCTGGATCCAGCCGAGCGGCGGGTGGTCGTACCAGTAGGTGTAGTGGGCGAGCCCATGGCCGTTCTGCACGGCCCATGCCTGGGCGAGATAGGTGCCCTCGTCGTCGCTGAGGGTGGGGTAGTCGGCGATGTTCCAGCCCTGCACGGTGAGAACCGCCGCGAGGAGCAGCCCGCACAGCACCAGATCCGGGCGGGAGCTGCGGAGACGGAACGCGGGACGAGGGCCGGGAGCGGATTCGGGGACACGGGTGTCCTGCGCGGGGACCTTGGTGCCGGTCACCGCGGGAAGAGTGGAGGTCACGCGGGAACGTCCTCTCGCGACTCGCGGATCGGGCCGGTTGCGGTCAGATGCGCGCCGACATGGCTGGTCAGCTCCCAGTCGTTGCGGCCGCGCTGCTCGCGCCAGACGGCACGGAGGGCGGCACCGGCCAGGAGCACCTGGTAGAAGGGACCGCCCACGACGAGCTTGACGTAGTGGACGAAGCGGACACGCAGCCCGTACTGCGTGCCGAAGTCGTGCAGCCCGACGACCTCGAAGACGAAGGTCACCGCGGCGGTGACCAGCGGCAGGAAGGTGAGGAAGGCGACCCCGACCGGCACGTCGAGGAAGAGTGCGATCGCGGCGTTGAGCGGGATGACGACACCGGAGAAGGCCTGCAGGAACGGCGTCATCAGGGTGTAGCGGGCGAGCATCCGCCGACCGAGGCCGGGCAGCTGCTTCCAGTCCTTCTTGCGGTAGACCTGTAAGAAGCCCTGGTTCCAGCGGGTGCGCTGCTTGAGCAGCGACATCAGCGAGCCGGGGGTCTCCTCCCGGGTCACCATGTCGGAGTCGTAGGCGACGACGACCTTCTTGCCGACGCTGGACAGCCGTACCCCGAGGTCGCAGTCCTCCGCCAGACAGTCGGGATCCCAGCCCCCGGCCTCCCGCAGCACATCCGTCCGTACGAAGACGGTGTTGCCGCCGAGCGGGATGAACCCCTTCTGCGCGTGCAGATGCAGCCGGGAGCGGAACCAGAAGAAGTACTCCAGGCAGTTGCGCAGGCTGTACCAGCTGGAGTGGAAGTTGATGAGCTGCACCCCGCCCTGCACGACGTCCGCGCCCGTGGTGCGGAACGCGTGGTCGACATGGGCGAGCAGCTCCGGATGCACCTGGTCCTCGGCGTCGAAGACCCCGACGACATCGCCGCGGCAGTGCGGCAGCGCCGTGTTCATGGCCTTCGGCTTGTTCTTCTTCTCGTGGTGGTCGACGACGACACGGACGCGCCCGTCGCGGGCCGCGGCCCTGCGGGCGACCTCGGTGGTCTCCGGGTCGTCGTGCCCCACGATCACGATGATCTCGAAGTCGGCGTGACCGGACTCCAGCAACCGCTGGATGGTGTGGTCCAGCACGGCCTGCTCATGTCTCGCGGGCAGCAGCAGCGAGAACGACAGATGCTCGGCGCCCTCCGGACTGCCGAACCGGGTGGAGGCCAGCACCTCGGGCGTACGCCACGCGTGCATCTGCCACCACAGGGTGAAGGCCGCCATCCAGAACAGTGCCAGTGAGACGGCAGCGATGAAGACAGAAGTCAGCAAGGAAAGATCCCCCCAGATCCCCAGAACCCCCCTGTCGCGACAGGGCGTCACTCCTGTCGCTCAACCGTGGAGAGACTAGGCGGAAACTGTGAAGTCCGGGCGCTCTTCCGATAAACAGCTTGTTTCGCAACGGTCCCCTCCTACAGGGACCTACCCGAACACCCGCCCAATTGCGACGTCTTTGAACGATCCGCTCCACAAGAGCGTCTCAGCCGCTCAGGGCCCTGCGGAGCAGCTCGGGATCCGTGGTCGGTGCATCACAGGTGAAATTGCGGCATACATACGCGGTGGGCTTCCCGCCGACCAGCACCCGGTCGACGAGAAGCGGGAACTCCTCACCCCCCGGAGTGCCCACGGCCACCACCGCGCCCGCGGCGGTGCCCAGGAGCGCCGTGCGGTGCAGGGTCCGGGTCCCCGGGTCGTCGAGGGCCGGACCGGCGATCGCGACCTCGCGCGGCCCGTCGAGCAGCGCCTCCGCGACGGCGAGTCCCCAGCCGACGAACCGCGGCACCCGCGGGCCGAGCGTCTTGACCACGCCCAACGCCCGTTCCGCCGCGACGCGATGGGGCTCGGAGCCGGTCTGGGCGGCGTACGACAGCAGGGCGCCGGCGGCGGCGGTCCAGCCGGACGGGGCGGCGTTGTCGGTGGGGTCCTGGGGGCGGCGGATCAGCTTCTCGGCGTCGGCGGCGGTGTCGTAGAGCGCCCCGCTCGCATCGGTGAACTGCGTGAGCACCTGGCCGAGCAGCAGTCCGGCGAACTCCAGCCAGACGCCCTCGCCGGTGACGGAGGCCAGCGCGAGGAAGCCCTCGGCGACGTCGGCGTAGTCCTCCAGCACGCCCGCATTGGCTCCCGCCCGGCCGTCCTTCGACGTACGGGCGAGCCGGGCGTGCTCGTCCATGTGCAGCCGCACCAGTAGATCGGCGGCGCCGATCGCGGCGTCCACGAGATCCGGGCGGCCGAAGTACGCGCCGGTCTCCGCGAGGGCGGCGACGGCCAGCCCGTTCCAGGCGGCGACCACCTTGTCGTCACGGCCCGGGGCCGGGCGCCCGGCCCGCGCACCGAACAGGCGGCGCCTGATCGACTCGACCCTCTCCGCGTCGAACACGCCTTCGCTCTGGGGCAGTTGGAGCACCGAGGCACCCTCCTCGAAGGTGCCCTCCTCCGTCACACCGAAGTACTGGGCCGCGAGTTCCGCGTCGTCCGGGCCGAGGATCTCGGCGAACTGCGCGGGCGTCCACACATAGAAGGCGCCCTCCACATGCCGACCGCTTCCGTCGTCGCTGTCCGCGTCGAGCGCCGAGGCGAACCCGCCCTCCGCCGTGCGCAGCTCGCGCACCAGGAAGTCGGCGGTCTCCAGAGCGACCCGGCGGGCGAGATCGGATCCGGTGGCACGCCACAGGTGCGCGTACACCCGGCACAGCAGGGCGTTGTCGTAGAGCATCTTCTCGAAGTGCGGCACGACCCAGTCGCGGTCCACCGAGTAGCGGGCGAAACCGCCGCCGAGCTGGTCGTAGATGCCGCCGCGCGCCATGCGCTCACAGGTGTCCTGGGCCATCTGGAGGGCGCCCTCGGAGCCGGTGCGGGCGTGGTGGCGCAGCAGGAACTCCAGGACCATGGACGGCGGGAACTTCGGGGCGCCGCCGAAGCCGCCGCGCTGCGGGTCGTACTCCCGGGTGAGACCCAGCAGGGCCTGCGCCTGCGCCTCCTCGCCGGGCGCCTGGGTGTCGCCGTACGCGAACTCCCGCCCGGCGAGGTCCCGCACGATCTTCCCGGCGACCTCGGCCACCTCCTCCCGGCGGTCGGTCCACGCCTGCCGGACGCCCTGGAGGACCTGCCGGAAGGAGGGCATGCCGTGCCGGGGGGCGGGCGGGAAGTACGTGCCGAAGTAGAACGGCTCGGCGTCCGGGGTGAGGAAGACGGTCATGGGCCAGCCGCCCTGGCCGGTGGCCGCCTGGACGGCCTCCATGTAGACGGCGTCGACATCGGGGCGTTCCTCGCGGTCGACCTTGACGCTCACGAAGTGCTCGTTGAGGTAGGCGGCGGTCTCCGCGTCCTCGAAGGACTCGTGCGCCATGACATGGCACCAGTGGCAGCTGCTGTAGCCGACGCTCAGCAGGACGGGCACATCGCGCCTGCGCGCCTCCTGGAAGGCCTCGTCCGACCACGGCCACCAGTCGACGGGGTTGTCGGCGTGCTGGAGCAGGTACGGGGACGTCTCATGGGCCAGTCGGTTCACTCCCCCACTCTCCCACGGGGCCCGGCGGCGCGGAGAGACGCCGAGCGAACGGGCGCGCCCCGGCATGCCGAAGCGGCCCGGCGGTGCCGACGGCACGAGAACCGTTCACGGCACCGCGGGCCGGGGAGGGACGCGGATCAGCCCTGCTGGGTCTTGGGCGCGCCCTTGGCCACGCCCTGGCCCTTCGTCGCGGCGCCCTCGCCGGAGGCGTCGTCCGCCTCCTTGAAGTCGACCTTGCCCATGTGCTTGCTCATGGACTTCATCAGACCCCACACGGCCAGCGCCATCACCGCGAAGACGATGAAGCCGAGGACGCCGGGGGTGACCTTGTTCTGGTCCACCTCGGCGAGGGGCACCAGATGCGTCACTGCCAGGCTCACGCTTGCGCTCATGACAGGCATTGTCCCTCAGGGCTACCGGACGCCCGCAAAGAGGTCGTCCTCCGGGAGGGAGGTGGCCACGAGCGACTTCGCCAGCTCGTACTCCTCCGTCGGCCAGACCTCCTTCTGCAGCTCCATCGGGACGCGGAACCAGCCGCCGTCAGGGTCGATCTGCGTGGCATGCGCGATCAGCGCCTTGTCACGGATCTCGAAGAAGTCCGCGCAGGGGATGTGGGTGGTCAGGGTGCGCTCGGCGCGCTGGAACTCGTCCCACCGCTTCAGCCAGTCCCCGTAGGGCGACTCCAGGCCGCGGTCCAGCATCGCCTGGTGCAGCGCCTCGGTGCGCGGACGGTTGAAACCCTGGTTGTAGTAGAGCTTCAGCGGCTGCCATGCCGGGCCGAACTCCGCCTCCGGGTACTTCTCGGTGTCCGCCGCGCCCTCGAACGCCACCATCGAGATCTTGTGGGTCATGATGTGGTCGGGGTGCGGATAACCACCGTTCTCGTCGTACGTGGTGATCACCTGCGGACGGAACGCGCGGATCTTGCGGACCAGCTCACCGGCCGCCTTGTCGACGTCCTCCAGGGCGAAGCAGCCCTCGGGCAGCGGAGGCAGCGGGTCGCCCTCCGGCAGGCCGGAGTCGACGAAACCGAGCCACTCCTGCTTGACGCCGAGGATCTCCCGGGCCTCGTCCATCTCCTTCTTCCGCACCTCGTGGATGTGCTCCTCGATGTACGTGTCGCCCTGGAGCTTCGGGTTGAGGATGGAGCCGCGTTCCCCGCCCGTGCAGGTCACCACCAGCACGTCCACCCCCTCGGACACGTACTTCGCCATGGTGGCCGCGCCCTTGCTCGACTCGTCGTCGGGGTGGGCGTGGACGGCCATCAGTCGCAGTTGGTCAGTCAAGACTCGATCCTCAGTAACTCGGCAAGTCGGCGCCCGTGTGAATCGGCGCTTCGGGCGGCTTCTATAGTGACCGAACCAGGGGGCGAATAATTCCGGGTCCGGTCCCGGAGAGCCCCTTCCGGGAGGTATGTCCCGGTTCCTGCCGAGAGGACGGTCATGAGTACGGCGAGCACCCGGCTGCCCGAGGGCCGCTACGGCCGCTCAGCGGACGAGCGCGCCGACCGCACGCTCAAGATCGTCGGCAGCGTGCTGGGCGCGCTGCTGCTCGTGCTCGTCGGCTGGTTCGGCTACCACTACGTCGTCGGGAACAAGATCAGCGCCGAGGTCATCACGTTCGATACCTCACACGACGCGGTCAAGATCCATCTCGAGGTCCGCAAGGACGCGAACACCGGCGGTTACTGCACCCTGCGCTCCCAGTCGGCGGACGGCACCGAGGTGGGCCGCGCGGACTTCCGGTTCGGCGGACACGCCACGCGCATCGACCAGGTGCTCACGCTCCGTACCACGGCCCCGGGCACCACGGCCGAGCTGCTCGGCTGCCACGCCGACTGACACCCCGCCCGTACACCCGCTGACCTGCCTTGTCGTAATTCTGATGGCTTATGTCCTCCCCCTTTTGCCGCTGAATTGTTAGGCTCGTGGTTTCGCCCACCCATGAAGGAACATTCTTCTGGGTAGGGCGATGCTTTGTATTTCCCAGTACCGACGAGGAGCACCTGTGACCCAGACCAGCGAGAACGTCACCTGGCTGACCCAGGAGGCGTACAACCAGCTCAAGGCCGAGCTGGAGTACCTTTCTGGTCCCGCGCGCACGGAGATCGCCGCCAAGATCGCCGCCGCGCGCGAGGAGGGCGACCTGCGTGAGAACGGCGGGTACCACGCGGCCAAGGAGGAGCAGGGCAAGCAGGAGCTCCGTGTGCGCCAGCTGACCCAGCTCCTGGAGAACGCCAAGGTCGGCGAGGCCCCGGCGGCCGACGGCGCCGTCGCGCCCGGCATGGTCGTCACCATCGCCTTCGACGGCGACGAGGACGACACCCTGAGCTTCCTGCTGGCGTCCCGCGAGTACGCGAGCTCCGACATCGAGACCTACTCGCCGCAGTCCCCGCTGGGGACGGGAGTGATCGGCAAGAAGGTCGGCGACGACGCCGAGTACGAGCTGCCCAACGGCAAGAAGGCCATGGTGAAGATCCTGAAGGCCGAGCCGTACTCCGGCTGAGACCAGGACACGAGGAGACCCCGGCGCCATGGCGGCGCCGGGGTCCCGTTCATGCGGCGGCCGGCCGCGTCCGGACGACGGGGGTCGTCCGCCTCACTACTTGCACTCGAGGAAGACCCCGCCGGTGTCCTTCGTGTCACTGTGGCCGTTCGGCCTGGTCGCGTTCACCCAGGTCCTGAATGATCCGTACGTGGGACATTTGACGGTGGCGACCACGCTTCCCACGGAGTTCGGCGAGACATTGACGCAGTTGCTCTTGAGCTCGACCCAGCCCTCGAACGCCTCACCCAGGAGAGAGACGCAGACCCTCTTGTAGCCCGCGTAGTGGGCTACGGCGGAGATCGAGTGGGTGTAGACCTTCGGCGTGTACGCGTCCAGCTCGTACGCCTGGGTCGCGGCCATCGCCTGGGGCACTCCGGTGAACAGCGCTCCCGCCGCGACCGCCGTGGCGACGGCGCCCATGCGTAGCTTGAGCATCGCTTTCCCCCTGTTTCACATCGGTACCGGAGGCACCTCTGAGCCCCCGGGTTGCTCCGGCATCATCCATGCGGGGCGGGACCCGTCGACATCCCCCGCTCAGGGGGTCTTCCCATGCGGGCTCATAGCAGGTGGAGGCTCATACCGGACCAGGCGGTCGCCCCACGGGCGCCACGGTGGGTCAGTTCACCGAATCATCACCTCCCCTTCGAGACCCACCCCCTACAGTCGTGATCCGGACGCACGCCTGACCCGCGTGCACGGGTGACCGCGCGACACGTGGCGCGGCACGCTTCCAACAGGGGGAATCGCGTGAGCCATGCCAGAAGAGAGGCGTTCGGGGCCCTACGACACATCGCGGACGGTCGTCGCCGGGGTGCCGTCGGTGTCCGCCCCTCCGCGTCGTGCGGGTGCCTCGAACGGACCGAGGCCCAGGCCGCACTGGGCGCGCTCTCGGCGCGGGAGCTGGAGGTGCTCGTGCTCGCCGGGGACGGTCTGTCCAACCAGGAGATAGCGAAGGTCCTGACCATCAGTCGCGAGACGGCCAAGGACCATCTGCACAGCATCTACGGCAAGCTCGGGGTGCGCAGCCGTATCCAGGCCGCCAAGATCGCCTGGCAGGCGGGCCTCAGTCGATGACCGTGTAGCCGGCGTCACGCAGGGCCCGGCCGACCTCCGCGCAGTGCGCCGTGCCCTTCGTCTCCAGATGCAGCTCGACCTCCGCCTCCGTGATCCGGAGCCGGGGGTCGGTCCGCACATGGCTCACGTCGAGGACGTTGGCGTCCGCCGCCGACAGCACCCCGAGCAGTGTGGCCAGGACCCCCGGCCGGTCGGTCAGACGCAGCCGGACGGCCAGATAGCGGCCCTGGGCGGCCATGCCGTGCCGCAGGACGCGCTGGAGCAGCACCGGGTCGACGTTGCCGCCGGACAGCACCGCGACCACCGGGCCGTCGACGTCGCCCAGCCCGCTCAGCAGCGCCGCGACCGGGCTCGCGCCGGCCGGCTCGACGACCAGCTTGGCCCGCTCCAGACACAGCAGCAGCGCGGCGGACAGCTGGTCCTCGGTGACCGTGCGGACCTCGTCCACCAGCTCGCGGATGATCCCGAACGGCGCCTCACCCGGTCGGCCGACCTTGATGCCGTCCGCCATCGTGTCCGGTTTCTCGATCGCGACGGGACGGCCGGCCGCCAGCGAGGGCGGATACGCCGCCGAGCCCTCCGCCTGCACACCGATGATGCGTACATCCGGCCTGAGCGCCTTCACCGCGACCGCGATACCGGCCGCGAGCCCGCCGCCGCCGATCCCGACGAGGATCGTCCGCACCTCCGGGCACTGCTCAAGGATCTCCAGGCCGACCGTGCCCTGGCCCGCGATGACGTCGGGGTGGTCGAAGGGGTGGATGAACACCGCGCCCGTCTCGGCCGCGTACTCCTGGGCCGCGGCCAGCGTCTCGTCGACCACCTGGCCGTGCAGCCGCACCTCGGCGCCGTAGTCCTGGGTGGCGCTGATCTTGGGCAGCGGGGCGCCCTTCGGCATGAACACCGTGGCGTGCACGCCGAGCAGCGCGGACGCGAGGGCGACGCCCTGTGCGTGGTTCCCGGCGCTCGCGGCCACCACCCCGGCGGCCCGCTCCTCGGGCAGCAGCCCCGCGATCCGTACATACGCGCCGCGCAGCTTGAACGAGCCCGTCCGCTGGAGGTTCTCGCACTTGAGATGCACCGGCGCGCCGACCAGCTGGGACAGATGCCTGCTGCCCTCCATGGCGGTCACGCGTGCCACGCCCGAGAGCATCTTCTGGGCTCCCCGGACGTCGTCCAGCGTCACCGTCGGCGAGGGGTCGGCCGTGCTGTAGCTCATGGTCACCAGTCTCGCAGTTCATGCGCGTCAGGAGCGGGTGTGACCAAGCGGCGAAACGGGTTTGCGCAGCGCCGGTACGGCCCGCGCCCCGGCCGCGTACCCTGTCCCCCAACCCAGCTCCCCACGCATGAAGTGAGCCCCCCGCCATGCCCACAACACCTGATATGTCGATGGACATGACGACCGTCGGTGATCCCGGTCTTCTGGACACGCTGCAGCACGAGGTCGCGGTGTTCGCACGCCGTGCCGAACAGACGCGGCTCGGCGGGGTGGGACAGGTGCGCAACTCCATGGACCGCGCCGCGTACCTGCTGCTCAACCGCCTCGACAAGGAGGGGCCGATGGGCGTCAAGGCGCTCGCGGCGAGCATGGGCATCGACTCCTCGACGGTCACCCGGCAGGTGGCCCCGCTGGTCGACACCGGTCTGGTCAAGCGCACATCGCACCCGGAGGACGGTCGCGCGGTGGTGCTCCAGCTCTCCCCGCGCGGGCTGTCGCGCCTGGAGGAAGTGCGTTCCTCCAGGCGCCAGTTGATGGCCGAACTGACGCACGACTGGACACCGGAGGAGCGCGCGGCGTTCTGCGGCCTCCTCACCCGGTTCAACGTCGCCCTCTCCGCCCGGCAGTCCACCCAGGGGGTCCCGGTGTCGGAGTCACGGGCGACGTCCTGAGCCTCCGGGGCACGCATTACGTCATCGCGGCGACACGCGCGCGACGGGTGCGCCCGGGCTCTTGACCCGGGCGCACGGCCGGTTTCATATGAGATCGGGTCCCTGCCGTACGCGGTCCCGCGCGCCGTTCACGCCCCCTGGTCGTGCGCGGGCGAGCGCTTCCGTACGCGGCCGGGCCTCCTTTCCCATCAGGGTCGCCCTCAGGCGGGAGGCGCGGTGCGAGAACAGCATGAGTCCCAGGGCGCCCGCCGGGAGCGGGAGTTCGAGGCGTTCGTCGCGGGTGCGTCCGGACGGCTGCTGCACACCGCCACCCTGCTGACCGCCGAGGCCCCGGACGCCAATCCCCGGGCCCGGCGGCTGCTGACCCTGGCCCTGGCCGAGACGTACGCCTCCTGGGACCGGCTGCGCGGCGAGGACCCCTACGACCGGGCCCGCCGCCGGCTGGCCACCCGCTTCGCGCACAGCGCATGGCACCGGTACGGGCCACTCGGCCGGCACCGGCCGGACGCGGGGAGCGCGCTCGCGGCCCTGAGCCCGCAGGAACGGCTGATCCTCGTGCTCAGGCTCTACGAGGGTGTCGCCGAGGAACAGACGGCCGCGCTGCTGGGGCTGCCCGCCGAACGGGTCCGGATGATCTGCGCACGGGCGACGACGACCCTGCTGCACCCACCGCAGGAGCCGGCACCGGCGCCGCTGGGGGCTCCGTCGTGAGGCGCGCGACGGCGCGGACGCACGAGAGATGCTCGACGGCGCGGACACACGAGGCATGCGCGCCGGTGCGGACGTACGTGGAGCTCCCGGCGGTGCGGACGTACAAGGGATGCTCGACGGCGCGGACACACGAGGCATGCGCGCCGGTGCGGACGCATGCGGGAAACGCGGCGGCGCGGACGCACGAGGGATGCTCGACGGCGCGGACACACGAGGCATGCGCGCCGGTGCGGACGCATGCGGGAAACGCGGCGGCGCGGACGCACGAGAGATGCTCGACGGCGCGGACACACGAGGCATGCGCGCCGGTGCGGACGTACGTGGAGCTCCCGGCGGCGCGGACGCACGAGAAGCGCCCGGCAGCGCGGGCGCGCCGGGAGCGGGACGGAGGCGGCCGGTGAATCTGTCCGAGCGGGAGGCCGCGGTGCGGCGGCTGCTGGAGAGCACCTCGCCCCTGGTACCGCCCGACCTTCACGCGCAGGCGGTCCGGCGCGGCAGCCGTATGCTGCGCCGCCGGACCGCGGCCCGCCGTCTGCTGTGGCTGGCCCTGCTCGCCGCGGCCGTCGCCTTCCTCGTCTGGGCGTCGATGGCACGCCCCTGGGTGGAGCCGCCCTCGACGACGACTCCACCGATCAGCGACTGGTGAGACCGGTGCCCGGCGAGCGGACCAGCCGGGCCGCGGACTAGCCGAGGGCCTGCTGGAGGTCCTCCATGAGGTCGTCCACGTTCTCGATGCCGACGGACAGGCGGACCAGGTCGCCGGGCACCTCCAGGGCCGAGCCGGCCGCGGACGCGTGCGTCATGCGCCCCGGGTGCTCGATCAGCGACTCGACGCCGCCGAGGGACTCGCCGAGGGTGAACACCTTGGCGCGATTGCAGACCTCGACGGCCGCCTCCTCGCCGCCCTGGACCCGGAACGAGACCATGCCGCCGAACCGCTTCATCTGCTTGGCGGCCACCTCGTGACCGGGGTGCTCCGGCAGGCCCGGGTAGAGCACGCTCGTCACGCGCGCGTGCCGGGTGAGCATGTCGGCGATCTTCGTCGCGTTCTCGCTGTGCCGGTCCATGCGGACGGCCAGCGTCTTGGTGCCGCGCAGCACCAGCCAGGAGTCGAAGGGACCGGCCACCGCGCCCATCGCGTTCTGGTGGTACGCCAGCTGCTCGCCGAGCTCCTGGTCGTTCACGATCAGCGCACCGCCGACGACGTCGGAGTGGCCGCCCATGTACTTGGTCAGGGAGTGCACGACCACGTCCGCGCCGAGCGACAGCGGCTGCTGGAGGTAGGGGGTCGCGAACGTGTTGTCGACGACGAGCCGGGCGCCCGCGTCATGGGCGATCTGGGCGACGGCGGCGATGTCGGTGATGCCGAGCAGCGGGTTGGAGGGGGTCTCCACCCACACGGCCTTGGTCTTCGGGGTGAGCGCGGCTCGTACGGCGGACGGATCGCTGGTGTCGGCGACCGACCATTCCACGCCCCACCGGGAGACCACCTTGGCGAAGAGGCGGAACGTGCCGCCGTACGCGTCGTTCGGGATGACCACGTGGTCGCCGGGGCTGAGCAGCGTACGCAACAGGCAGTCCTCGGCCGCCAGTCCGGACGCGAACGCGAGGCCGCGGCGGCCGCCCTCCAGGGCGGCGAGGTTCTCCTCCAGGGCGGTCCTGGTGGGGTTGGCGCTGCGGCTGTACTCGTAGCCGCCGCGCAGTCCGCCGACACCGTCCTGCTTGTAGGTGGAGACCTGGTAGATCGGCGGGACGACCGCGCCGGTCAGGGGGTCGGCGGTGTTCCCCGCGTGAATCGCGAGAGTCTCGAAGTGTTCGCTGATGTGCCTGTCACTCATGAACACCGAGGGTAGTGCGCCCGCAGCCGGGACGGCACGACGGGCGCGGCGCCGGACGGCAGGCGGTGTGGTCGGTTTTCCACAGGCCCCGCGACCGGGTTGGCACGGTGTCCGGCCCGTCTGGTTCGCTTGACCCATGGTGATTCTCTGGGTCCTGATGGCGCTGGCCCTCTTCAGCATGGTTCTGCTGCCCGTCCTGAGGCGCGGGCGCCCGGGCATCCAGCAGGTCGCGCCGGGCGACCCGGACGCCGCGGACCCGGCGAACTACGGCTTCGCGCGCCAGGAGGAGCTGGACATCCGGATGCCGGGCCCAGACCAGGACCTGCTGGACGTCCTGGACGTCGTGCAGCGCACCCAGGACCACCACGCGGCCGCGCAGCTCCTGGCCGGCACCGAGGCTGAGGGCGAGACGCGCTGGCAGCGTGTGCAGGCCTTCGCGGGAGCCGCGTCCCTGGAGCTCCAGCAGCGGCCCGGCGGGGTGAGCGAGACGCCGGGCGGCCAGTGGCTGCGGGTGTGGCGGGCCGAGGCCCCCAAGGACGCGGGCGGCGCGGCGGTGCACGCGGAGTTCCTGGTGCAGCAGGCGTGGCGTACGGCGACGCCTGGGACGGACGAGTTCCGGATCATCATGGAGGAGGCGCGAGCGGCGTGCGCGGAGGCGGCGCTGCTGGCCCCGGGTGACCCCGTCCCGTACATCGTCGAGCTGTCGGTCGCCCGGGGGCTGGCCTATCCGCAGCCGGAGTTCGAGCAGCTGTGGCTGAAGATCCTGGACCGCGCGCCCGCCCACATGGGGGCGCATCTGGCGGCCCTGCACTACTGGTGTGAGAAGTGGCACGGCTCGCGGGAGCTGGCGTACTCCTTCGCGGAGGCGGCCGCGGCCCGGGCGCCGCACGGCTCGCTGCTGGCCGCGATGCCGCTCTTCGCGGTCTTCGAGCACCTCCCCGAGGTCAACCTGGTCCGCAGCTTCTACCAGAGCGAGGTCGTCACGAAGGCGGTGCACGGCGCGCTCTACGCGGTCCAGTCGGCCCGCCCCGACGACCCGATGCTCTCGCATGTCCGCCATCTCCTGGTCTTCTTCCTGGTCCGCAGCGAGCGCTGGGCGGAGGCGATGGCCCAACTGGTCCATGTCGACGGCCACGTGGGCGCCCTCCCCTGGACCCTGACCGCCGACCCGGCCGGGGAGTACGCGGTGTACCGCGCACTGGCGGTGGCGGGCTTCGAGGCGAACGGAGGCAGCCCGGCCACGCTGCCCCACTGAGCCGGGGTCCCTGCACGGCGCCCCCGGAGACCTGGGCGTGCCGCCCTGGCACCCTCGAAATTCGATGGCCGACGGGAAGCGGGCGGCCGCACTCCGGCCGCGTGGAAGCGGGATCCGATGTCGTGGGTCATCAGGAACTGATCTGTCGGCGTCGACGAGGGATGCCTGCGTCGTCCAGGTATCGGTGCATGACTTCCGTGGGGAGGCTCGGGTTGCTGAGGGCGTGGGAGGAGGTCTCCGGATTCCGGCAGCTCTGGACGATGAGATCGACTGGCAGCGCGGGGTGCGCGGCTGCCATGGCACGTACACGATCGTCGGGGTCGGCAAGCAACCGGACCACGGCGTCGACGGGCGCTGCGGCGTCGAGCCCCACGAGCCGTCGTCTCTCTGGATCCGGGTCGTCGGCGAAGCGTTCTCCGGCGCCCGCGCTCGGGAAGTTCGGGTGGTCCAGCAGGGCGCCCTTGGTGATGACCTTGCAGTCCAGATACGTCTGCAGCACCACTTCGCCGTCGACGGTCGGTTGGTTCTCACAGAGCAGAAGTCGGACGGCGTAGTCGTCGTCCCTGGAGAGCAGGTCGATGGCGTCGGCAGGCAGGTGCGGGCTGAAGGCGGCGCTGCGCCGCAGCAGGATGTTGGCCGACTCGGCGCATCGGCCCAAGACGTCGGGATCGGCGCAGAGGCGAACCCATTCGACGGGATGGAGGCGGTCGGACGGGCTGATGGTGACGTCGATGGCGGTACGTTCGGTCTCCGTCAGCTCGGGTCGTACCGATACCGCGAGCCGGACGCTGTGCGCGTCGTCGTTCGCCAACGTCCGGACGATGTCGATGGGAACGTTGAGGTTGGCCGCGAACTCGCGTCGGTCCTCCTCCGCGGCGCTTGCTGCGAGCCGTTCGGCGGTCGCCGTGCTCATGGCGCCGTACCTGATCACGTCCTTCCTGTCGAAGCGGCCGATTCCTGCGTCGAGAAGAAGGTCCGTGTAGCCCGCGTCATCGTGGCAGGCCTGCATCATGGCTGCCTGACGCACTTCGTCGTCGACGTCGCGGAGCAGACGGCTTCGGGTGTCCTCAGAAAGCAAGGCCCATTGGCTGCAGGCCGCCTGCCGAAGCTCCGCGTCCTGGTGGTCGGCGAGCCCGGCAACCAGACTTGGAGCTGTGTGGCGGGAGAACGCTGCGCTTCGGCGGACCCGCGGTTCCGGATCGGCGAGCAGGCGCTGCTGAGCGGACAGGGGCAGTGGCTGCACGGGGATGCGGAACCAGTCGGGTCCGATGGCCAGAGCGTGGCGGACACGTGGATCGGGATCGTCCACGAGCCGGGCGCGTTGATCCTCCGTCACCGCGGGGTTCGCAGCGAACGCTGTCCGCAGCCTGCGGTCGGGATGCGTGACGATGGCGTCGACCACCTCGTACGGCAGAGCGCGCCAGGCGATCCAGTCCCAGGCCGCAATGGCTTCCTCGCTCAGCAGTCGGTTCAAGACCTCGGCCGGCGCCGCAGAATTTCGCGCGATCGCGGCAATGGTCTCGCGGTGACCGCGATCTCCACGCATGGTGACCCTCCCCCGTGTTCGCCGACGGCCGCCGCAAGCCCGCAGATTGTGGGCAGGCCGCGAGTACAAGGTCAACGCCGTCGATCACGCTCTGCCGCATCAGCCATGGGGTGAACGACGGCCCACCTGCACGCACAGGAGGCCTGTCTCCGCACGCACAGGAGGCCGGTCTCCGCACACACAGGAGGCCGGTCTACGGTCGCCGGTCGCGTCAGGGCTGGTGGTCGCGGCCCGCGTCGCCGAGTTCCTTGAGCAGCAGGGTGAGGGTCGCGAGCCGTTCCGGCCCGAGCAGTTCCTCGATCCAGCGGCTTGTCTCCTGTGCCTGCCGTCGGCCCAGGGCCGCACGTTCGTGCCCGGCGGGCGTCAGCGCGATCAGCTGGCGGCGGCGGTTGTCGGGATCCGTGGTCTTGGTGATCAGATCACGCGCGACAAGCCGGTCCAGGAGCGGCGTGAGCGTCGACCGGTCGACCGCCGCGAGTGCGCCGAGGGTCTTCTGGTCGAGGCTGCCGCTCTCGTCGAGGACCTGAAGCACCGCGAACTGCGGTGGGGTCAGATCGCCGCTGCGGAGCTGCCACGAGGCGTTCACGGCCTGCGAGGCACGTCGCAGCTGGTGGGCCATGCCGTCGGCCAGCGTCCCGTCGTATCGAGCTCCGATCGTCATGACTCCAGTCTACATCCGTGCACGGTTAGTTCGTGTACGGACTGTTTGCGATCGCGAGGCCCTCCTGGTACGTTCCTCCGTGTACGGACTAACCGTGTACGGAAGGTGGTTCCCGTGCCGCGACGGGTGATCCTGGGGATGACCGGGGCGACCGGTGCCGTGTTCGGCATCGAACTGCTCCGCCGGCTGCAGAACCAGCCGGATCTGGAAACCCATCTCGTTCTGTCCCCATGGGCCAGGGCGACAATTCATCTCGAGACCGGCCTGTCCGTTCGTGATGTCACCTGCCTGGCGGACGTGACCTATTCATGGAACGACCAGGGCGCGGCAATTTCCTCGGGTTCGTTCCCGGTGGACGGAATGATTATCTCGCCGTGCAGCATGAAGACCCTCGCCGGAATACGGACCGGATACGCCGACGGTCTCATCGCCCGCGCCGCCGACGTCACCCTGAAGGAGCGGCGTCCACTGGTGCTCGTACCACGGGAGACTCCGCTCAGCGAGATCCACCTCGAGAACATGCTGGCACTTTCTCGTATGGGCGCCAAAATCGTGCCCCCGATGCCGGCGTTCTACAACCTCCCCCGAACCCTGGACGATCTGGTCGAACATATCGTCGTCCGGGTTCTGGATCAGCTGGGCATCCAGGCGCCGTCGACACAGCGATGGACCGGGATGCCGCACCCCTCCGAACCGAAGGGACCAAGGAACTGATGTCCGAAATCGCCGACCTTCGCGCCTATATCTCCGAGCTCGAAGCCCTGGGAGACATTAAAAGGGTCTCGCGCACGATCGATCCGAACCTGGAAGCAGCGGCTGTCACGCGAAGGTCGACCGAGAACCGCCGGCCCGCCCCGTTCTTCGAGAACCTCAGCGGTGTCGCCGACGGATTCCGGATGATCGGCGCACCGGGCGCCTTGTCGAGCATTCCGGGTCATCCGCTGGCCCGAATCTCCCTTTCCCTCGGCCTGCCCCACACGGCGACCGCCGCCGAACTGGTCGAATATCTGGGTCAGGCGCTCGACAAGCCGCCGCTTCCGCCGCGACGCGTGGAATCCGCCTCCGCACCCTGCAAACAGAACATTCTGCGCGGCGAGGAAGCCCGGCTCGACCGGTTCCCCATTCCTTTCGTTCACCAGAACGACGGCGGTCCCTATGCCAACACCTGGGGCGTCATCGTCGCGAGGACACCGGACGGCCGGTGGACCAACTGGTCGATCTCTCGCATCATGATGATCGACGAGCAGCACATGACCGGACTGGTGCTGCCGAGCCAGCACCTCGGCATGATCTGGCGCGAATGGGAGGCCATCGGCGAGCCGATGCCCTACGCCCTGGTCCAGGGCGGCGACCCCGGCATCCCCGTCGTCGGCGGGATGACGCTCCCGGCCGGCGCCGACGAGGTCGCCTACCTCGGAGCGCTGCTCGGCAAACCGGTCGACGTGGTGCAGTGCGAGACGAACGATCTCGTGGTGCCGGCCAGTGCCGAGGTCGTCATCGAGGGCCGTCTCTCCGCTTCCCGTGACGCCGTGGAGGGCCCCTTCGCGGAGTTCCACGGCTGGGCCCTGCCCGAGACGTCGCCGCAACCGCTCTTCAGCATCGAGGCGATCACCTACCGGGACGACCCCATCTGGCCGCTGGCCGCCGCCGGACGTCCGGTCGACGACTCCCATGTCGCACCGGCCGCCGGCATCTCCGCGGAGGTGGTCGCCACCCTGCGCACGGCGGGACTGCCCGTCACCACGGCCTGGCTGCCGCTCGGTGCCGCCTGCTTCTGGACGGTCATCACGGTCCCGCAGAACTGGCGCGAGGCCCTGCCGGGCATGGACACCGCACGATTCGTGCACCGCATCGGTGAGGTCCTCAACGGCACCCGGGTCGGCCGTCTCTCCCCGGTCGTCTACGTCCTCGACGACGACGTGGATCCGTCGAACGACTCGGATCTCCTGTGGGCGCTGGCCACCCGAGTGCATCCGTCCCTGCGTCAGGAGCAGTGGCACGGGCCGATCATGCCCTGGTACCCGTGCTTCCTGGAGGAGGAACTGCACAACGGCTGGGGAGCCATCGTGGTGCATGACGCGCTGCTCCCGGCGGTGGGAAGCGGACGCGTACCGCCCGCCACCTTCGAGGGTGTCTTCCCGGCCGAGCTGCGCGCCAAGGTGCTCGCCGCCGAGTCGGCGGACGAGACCGGCCCTGCCGCGTCCCGCTGACGCCCGGGTGCCCTCGGCGCGCCGCGGACGGGCTTCGCCGTCCCGCTCAGCGGTCGAAGCCCGTCCGGGTGAAGGACGGACGGCGCGCAGCCGCCGGTCGGGTGACCCGCCAGATTTGGCGATCACCGGGCGAGGTACCGATCAGCGTGCGTGCCGGCCGGGCCCACTCGTCCGGTGCGCGGCAGCGCGGTTGCCGACCCGAGGAGACCGGAAGGGGACCATCGTGACCCAGCAGAAGGTGACCGTCGCGGTCACGGGAGCGGGCGGCACCGGGGTGGCCAAGGGTCTGCTCACGGCACTTCAGCGGGACGACCGGGTCGGTCACATCGATCTGCTGGTGTCGGCCAACGGGCGCAAACTGGTGGCCTTCGAGCACCGCACCACCGAAGACCCGGACTCGGTGGTCCAGGCCCTGGAGGCGACATCGCCGAAGGTGCGCTTCCTGGACCCGGCCGACCTGTCCGGAGCGGTGACCAGCGGCAGCTATCCGAACGACGCGATGGTCGTCCTGCCGTGTGCGGCCGGTGTCCTCGGACGCATCGCCCACGGCCAGTCGGAGAGCCTCATCGAGCGGGCCGCCGATGTGATGCTGAAGCAGCGGCGCACACTGGTCCTGTGCCTCCGGGAAGCGCCGTTGAACCTCATCCACCTGCGCAACATGGTCGCCGTCACCGAGGCGGGAGCCACGGTGTACCCGATGATCCCCACGTACTACAACGTGCCGGAGACGGTCGCCCAGTTGCGAGACGAGTTCGTCGAGCGCCTCATGCAGTTCCTGGGTCTGCCGTGCACCGATCGCTACGAGTGGGACGGCAGCGGCACCGCGGCGCGGCGCGAGCGCACCCGGACGCGATGACACCCGGACGCGGCTGACGCAACGCGGCCGCCGGCTCCGGGGTCGGGCGGGACGGAGAGAAGACAGGGACCGATCATGGATCTCGGATTGCAGGACCGGGTGTACATCGTCACCGGCGGTACCCGCGGGCTGGGGTTGGCGGCCGCGCGTGCGCTGGTCGCGGACGGTGCGAAGGTGGTCGTCAGCGGCCGGAACCGGCAGTCGGTGACCGACGCGGAAGCGAGCCTGGGCGGCCCGGGGCACGCGGTCGGTGTCGTCGCCGACAACGCCGACGCCGACACCCCCGACCGGCTGATCGACGCGGCGCGCAACGCCTTCCAGCGGCTGGACGGCGTGCTCATCAGCGTGGGGGACCGCCCCCTGGCACGTCGGACGCCATGGGCGACGACCAGTGGAACGCCTCCTTCGAGTCGGTCTTCCTGGGCGCGGTGCGGCTGTCCCGTGCCGTCGCCGCGGAACTGGACGAGGGCGGCGCGATCGGCTTCGTCCTCTCCACCTCGGTGTACGAGCCGATCCACGGGCTCGCCATCTCCAACGCCTTCCGCCCGGGCCTGGCCGGCTACGCCAAGAACCTGGCCGACGAACTGGGCCCCCGCGGCATTCGGGTCGTCGGCTTCCTCCCCGCCTACATCGAGACCGACCGGGTCCGCGAGATCAACGCCCTGACGGGGGACGCCGACGGCGCCCGTGCCCGCGCCGCCGCCACCGTCCCGTTGCGCCGCATCGGTGCCCCCGAGGAGTTCGGCAGGACCGCGGCCTTCATGCTGTCGCCCGCCGCCTCCTATCTCACCGGCGTGATGCTCTCGATCGACGGCGGTGTGCGGAGCGGCTTCTAGGCGCGGTACGTCCGCATCAAGTGCGGAACGCCGGCCACCTCCTGGGGCAGCTCGCTGTGGACCCTGGCAGTGCGGGACAGCACCCGGCCGACCACCGACCTCGCCCTGCACGCCCCCGCCGACGCCTCCAGCACGGACGGCGACGACCACAGTGCGGCCAACGCGATGGGCCTGTCGTCCGGCGGGCCCACGTCCCGTCCCGCCCCGAGGAGGCTCCGGCCGGCGAGGCCCCGGCCCGGCGAGGCCCCGGCCCGGCGAGGCCCTGGCCCGGTGTGCACAGCAGGAAATGCTATTCACCGAAATATATGGTCGGACGTCTATGCGGAATTATGCGGACGGGTACGGTCATCCGACTAGATGAACGTTTCTTCATGGATTCATTCCCCCGAATGCCCGATACCTGGGGCCGGTGGGTGCTCGTTAGGTGATCGTGACTTGGAACGAACCGGAAGATCAGATCCTCGCCCGGACCGGAGCCGTGTGGCACGACCCGGTGATCGGCGACCTGCGCGTCAAGGGCTGTTCGGACCTTCTTGAAGACTTCCTCAAGGAAATCGGTCAGATGGAAAGCGAATACATGCGCGCTTTCAACGGAACCGCCTGAGCGAGGGGCGCGGAGGAGCTAGAGAATGGACAGGCTTCAAGGCGAGCCGAACCTCTACGACATTCAGTTCGCCCTGAGAACGGATTACGACCCGCTCGGCCAGCCCTCCTACGACGTCGACCCCCTCGACGCGCATGCCGTCTGGAGCGCTCCCGGCCCGGACATCGCGCCGAACGGCTGGGACCCGGACGAGGAGCTGGCGCGGATGCTGTCCACCGTGACCGCCGCGGAACCGGCCCCGGTCGCGCTGGACGGACAGCATCGGCACCGGAGCGAGCGACGGCGGCCCCGCCCGGCGCCGCACGTCCTCGACAGCGGCCAGCCGGTCACCCCGATCACGATCCTGGTCGCCACGATCGCCGCGTGTTCCGTGGCCATGCTGGGGTGGTCAACCGCCTATTCGTACGGTCAGCTGCGGGCCATCGCCTCGACGGTCCTTCCCTCGCCCCTCGCGCAGTGGTGGCCGCTGACGGTGTACGGGCCGTGGTTCGTGGCGGCCCTGTCCATTCTGCGCGCGGCCATTCAGCACCGGACCGCCCGGCGGTCCTGGGGGGTCATCCTCGTCGCCTCCGCCACCGCGGTGGCTCTCTGCGTCAGCCACTCCGCGCACTCCACGCTCTCGATGGTGATCGTCGGCATTCCGCCGATCACGGCCTTGGTGTGCTTCCGGGAACTCGTCGGCCAGGTCTCCTCCAAGTACCGCCCGCGCCACGCGGCGCACGGCAAGGAGCCGTCCAACGGCGGCTGACCCCCGCGCCCGGCCCGCCGGAGGAGACTCCTGCGGGCCGGGCGCGTCCTGTTCGTTCCAGGGCGTGTTTCAAAAGTCCCGCCTGCCCTGCGACGCCATGCACGCTCCCCCACGCTCGGCTTCGCTCGCCCGGTGCGGCGGTGCCCCCACCGCCGCACCGGGCGAAACCCCACGTACATCCAGTACGAGGGCTTCCGCCCGGCACTCCCCCTAACTCTTCGAGCAGGGGGCACCCCCAGAGCACGCACCTGACGCCGCAGCGCCGCCCTCCGGGCGACGAGTTCGACGACACGCCCTAGTCGGCGGCCTCCCTGCAGTCGGGGACCTCGACGGGGAGGCGGTACGCCGCCAGGGCGGCGGTGTCGTCGTCGAGGATGCCGCCGCTGAAGGCGATCAGATCCCGGTGCAGATGCGCGAGGAGTTCCTGGGGAGGCAGCGGGCCCCAGGAACGGACGCGTTCGAGGAGCGGGTAGAAGGTCCCGTCTGGAGCACGGGTCTCGGTTACGCCGTCGGTGTACAGCAGCAGTTGGTCGCCGGGGCCGAACGGGGTCACATCCACGTGGTAGCTGTCCCCGACCATGACACCGATGTTGATGGGCGGGGAGGGATCGGTCGGCTCCAGCTCGCTGACCTCGTCACCGCCGATGTGCAGGGGCGGTGGATGGCCGCAGTTGACGATGCGGACCACGGGTTCGTGGTCGGGGATCTCGGCGAACACCGCGGTGACGAAGCGTTCCGACATCTCGTTGGCCTCCAGCTGCTCGGCCCTGCGGGTCATGCTCCGCTCCACCCGGTGCGCCACCCCGGTCAGATCCGGTTCGTCGTGGGCGGCTTCACGGAAGGCACCCAGCATCGTCGCGGCCGTCTCCACCGCGACCAGGCCCTTGCCCCGCACATCGCCGATCAGCAGGCGGACCCCGTAGTTCGTGGGCACGGCTTCGTAGAGGTCACCGCCGATGCGCGCCTCGGCGGCGGCGGACAGGTAGAGCGTCTCGATGGACACCTGGCCCAGGCGTCGTGGCACCGGGCGCAGTAAAACCCTCTGGGCGGTCTCGGCCACGGAGCGCACGGTGGCGAGGGTGCGCTCCCGGCGCATGCGGCTGGCGGCCAGGATCGTGCCGAGCGCGCCGACCAGCGCGGTGGAGATGTAGCTCGCCACGTAGTGGCGCTCCCCGATGTACCCGACCATGCGGCCGGCACAGCACGGAGTGCCGGCCAGGATGGCCTCGAACCCGACGGCGAAGACCGTGATGGCGCCGACGAAGGCGGGACCGTGGGCGTAGGCGGCGACCACGGGGAGGGCGATCAGCAGAAAGCTCACCGGCCACTGCACGGGAGTGATCGGTTCCAGAAACAGCAGCACGACGACGTAGATCGCCGGGAGCCAGCGCAGCCATACGGGCGGTGCGGGCACTCGTAGACCCGTGCTGCTGACCCGGGCCACCCGGCGGCCGGCGGACCCATGGCGGCGGGGCCACCTCACGGTGCGCTCCGGCGGGGGCTGCGCGGCAGTGGCCCTGGAGAGACGGACGGGCGGACGGTGGTGTGGCCCGGGGCGGGGCGGACGTCCCGGCGGATCCACTCACACGGCCTGTGCACGAGAACTCCTGGCAGGGCTTGATCACCGGCGCGGGAAGGCCGGGGACGGCGAGTCCGGGCAGCGGGCGTGCGGTTGCGGCCGCCGCCGGTTCGGGGGGCCTGTGACCGTATCAGCGCATTCATCCCATCGATGCCCGGACACGCTGCGGCAGGCCGAACGGCACCCGTCCCTCGGAGGCGGGTGCCGTTCGCGGACCCCCGGTCGGGGGCGGTGGCCGGAAGGGTTTGCCGGTGCCCTTTCCGGTCGCGGCACTAGCCGGCCATGGACACGGCAAAGGGCGACAGGACCGGGGCGAGCTGTGTGCCCGGGGTCAGGCCGAGTGCGACGAGGGCGTCGGGCAGGCCCCGTCCGACGCGCGCCGCGTCGGCGGTGCCCGGCGCGGCCAACGGACGGCAGCTGGCCGCGATGATCTCGAACAGATGCTGCACCCGGCCGAATCCGCGGGGCAGCAACTGGCCGTGGAAGTCCTCGTGATGGGCGAGGACGAGGGCGGCCAGACCCACGACATGCGCCGAGGCCGCGCCGGTGCCGTCGAGGGCGGTGTATCCGCCCCGGGGCGCACACGAGAGGACCGCCACCCCGGGGGCGGCCGCGTCGACCCCGGCGCCGTAGGCGCTGAACGGCGCAGTGAACAGTCCTTCGGGAGTCAGCTGCGGTCCGCAGTGGGTGGCCTGGGAGGTGTCCTGCGGATACGAGCCGAAGGCGCCGAGCGCGCCCACGGCGAACACGGTGGGCAGCGAACCCGGGAAGGCGACCGGCCCGCCGGAGTCACCCGCCGGGGCGACGCAGGCGATGCCGGCCGCGGTCGCGTCGGCCAGCTTCCGCGAGACCAGGGCCGACGGGTACGGGGTCGTCACGGCGATGTGCGCGATGTCCGCCTCGTACTCGATGCAGTGGTCCAGAGCGGCGATCAGATCGCTGAACCGTCCGTCCGGCATCACCCGGCAGACCTCGATCTCGGCGTCGACCGCGATGCCGATGACGCCCTTGCCGGTGTCCGCGCCGGCGATGATGCCCGCCGCATGGGTGCCGGTGCCGATCCTGTCGTGGGCCCAGCCCCGCTCCTCGCCGCGCACGAAGTCGACGCCGGAGCGCACCCGCTGCTTCAGATCGGGGTGCTCGGCGCTGACGCCCGAGCCGACGAGTGCGATCCGGACGCCGAAGGCACGGAAGGTGGGGGGCAGTCGGTCCAGCCGCATGGCCTGCTGGCCCCAGCCGTACTGCTGCCGTGTCTCCAACTCCGGGTACGCCTGCGCCAACGGGGTGAGGACGACGCGGTTCTCCTGGGTCGCCGACAGGTCCGGGCGGGGGATCCAGCGGTCCGTGTAACCGCCCGCGGGCCGGACGTAGAGGGACTGGACGGACTGGGCGGTCTCCGTCGACAGCGTGACGGTGACCGTGCCGTCGGCTCCGGTGACTCCCTGGGCCGGCCAGGCCGCCCCGATCAGGAACACCCCGGCGCCGGCCAGCGGTTCGTCCTGCGGGCCGCAGATCCGGAACGCGATGTCCACCGGCTGGTCCAACGGCATGACCAGGCCCGGATCGCGCAGGGGCAGCATCCCCGCGGCCGGTGCGGCGACGGGCCCGGCCCCGGCCAGGGGCAGGTCCGGCTCGATGTGCAGGTGCAGCGACCGCATCGCCGGCACCTGGGCCTCGGCCGCCTCGATCACCGCGATCTCCGGGCAGGAGGGGGGCGTCCCGGTCGACTGGAGCCGCTGCGACGGCCGGAGTCTGCGGACCAGCTCGATCTCGGGCATCCGCTCCAGTTGGTCGCACAGTGCGTCCATGCCGAGTTCGGGGACTCCCGGCGGCAGCAGATGCCGCGGCAGCGGTGTGACCATGTACCGCTCCCGGCGCGGACGCACCGACAGCGGAGACTGCGCGTTCTTCCTGCGGGCACCGGTCTGGCTGCCCTCGGGTCCCGGCGCACCGGCCCCCGCGCCCTCGGCCCCGCCCTCTGGGTTGTTTCCGGGCCTTTCCTTGACCATTGCGTCCACCTTCACCACGCCTACGTCGTCCTTGTGCTTCCGGTCCGGCGGGGCGGCCTGCGCTTCCACGGTGATGCGGTGTGTCCGGGAGCCGCTCCCGGACACACCGCATCGCGCGCCGCCCTGGGGTCAGCCGATGCCGAAGGGCTGACTCATCTGGCCGTAGCCGAAGCCGGGCTGCTGGTACTGCGGGAACGGCTGGGAGAACGACTGCTGAGCGCCGAACTGCCCCATGCCCTGCTGGCCCTGGATACCCTGCTGGCTCTGCTGCAGCATCGTCACGATGGCCATCGGCAGGGCCTGCTGCACCGACTGTTCCACCGCCTGCCGGATGCCCGTGTGCAGCGAGTGGTGCAGCGCGAGGGCGAGGTAGGGGTGCGCCTGCTGGGACATGCCCTGCTGGTGGAACTGCTGCTGGACCTGCTGGATCTGCTGCAGCGTCTGCTGCATTCGCTGGGCGACCTGCTGGCTAGCCTGCTGACAGGCCTGCTGGATGGCCTGCTGGATCATCTGTGCGAACTGAGGCTGGGGTCCGCCGATCTGCTGGCCGTACTGCTGCAGGGGTTGGGTACCGGTCATCACCGACATGAACACTCCATTCGATGGCACCATGAGGAAAGCCGACATAACGGTCTATGTGGGCTTTGTCGGGAGAATCCGACGCCCTGAAGCTAAGGTGGCGCCGCCTCGGCCGCAATCGGAAGTCCGCCTCCGCCGACTCCGTCAAGATCGACACGCCGACGCGGACCACACGCGCCACGATCCGCCCACCGACAGCGAAAACGCCGTGAGGCGGCCACCAGGGCCGCCTCACGGCGTGATCACCGACCGGATGCTCAGATGGTGGCGGTGTCGATCACGAACCGGTACCGCACATCGCTGTTCAGCACCCGCTCGTACGCCTCGTTGATCTCGGACGCGGCGATCAGCTCGATCTCCGCGCCGATGCCGTGCTCCGCACAGAAGTCCAGCATCTCCTGGGTCTCGCGGATGCCGCCGATCATGGAGCCCGCGAGGGTCTTGCGGCCGTTGATCAGCGAGAACAGGTTGAGCGAGACGGGCTCCTCGGGCGCGCCCACGTTCGCCAGCGCGCCGTCCACCTTCACCAGCGACAGGTACGCGCCGAAGTCCAGCGGCGCCGACACCGTCGAGACGATCAGGTCGAACGAACCCCGCAGCTCCTCGAAGGTCTTCGGGTCGCTGGTGGCGTAGTAGTGGTCGGCGCCCAGCTTCAGCCCGTCGTCCTTCTTGCGCAGGGACTGGGAGAGCACGGTCACCTCGGCACCCATCGCGTGCGCGATCTTGACGGCCATGTGGCCGAGGCCGCCCAGACCGATGACCGCGACCTTCTTGCCGGGACCGGCGTTCCAGTGGCGGAGCGGGGAGTACGTGGTGACGCCGGCGCACAGCAGCGGCGCGGCCACGTCGAGGGAGAGGCCGTCGGGGATACGGACGGTGTAGTTCTCGTCGACGACGATCTTCTCGGAGTAGCCGCCGTGGGTGGGCCGGCCGTCCTTGCCGATGGCGTTGTACGTGCCGACCATGCCCTTGAGGCAGTACTGCTCGAAACCTGCCTTGCAGTTCTCGCACTCGCGGCAGGAGTCGACCATGCAGCCGACGCCGACGCGGTCGCCGACCTTGAACTTGGTGACGCCGGAACCTACCTCGGACACCACACCCGCGATCTCGTGTCCCGGAACCATCGGGAAGATCGCCTCGCCCCAGCCCTCACGGGCCTGGTGGATGTCCGAGTGGCAGATGCCGGCGAACTTGATGTCGATCAGAACGTCGAACTCGCCGACCTCGCGGCGCTCGATCGTGGTGCGCTCGAGCGGGGCCTTGGCGGCGGGTGCGGCGTACGCAGCAACGGTGGTCATGCCGGAGTTCTCCTTGGGGGTTCGCAACCCGGCCGCTCTCAGCCGGGCACGACATCGAGCCTGCCTGACCGCGCGGCATTCACCCAGGTCACAGCTCTGCCTACGCTCGGCGGTCCTACTACTGACGGGGGCAGGCTCAAGGGCGTACCACCGGGAATACTGGACGTATGGACGAACAGCTCGACCCCGTGCAGACACCCGGCGCGCAGGCCGTTCAGGCCCTGGACCGGCGCGCCGAGCTGAGCGAGTTCCTGCGCACCCGGCGGGCCAGGCTCCAGCCCGAGGACGTGGGACTGCCGGTCTTCGGACGGCACCGGCGGGTGCCGGGGCTGCGGCGCGAGGAGCTGGCACAGCTGGCCGGGGTGTCCGTGGCGTACTACACACGCCTGGAACAGGGCAACGGACGGAACGTGTCCGCGGAGGTACTCGACGCGATCGCCCGCGCGCTGCGGCTGACGGACGCGGAGCACGCGCACCTGACGCATCTGGCCAAGCCGAAGGCGCACAAGAAGAAGCCGTCGGCGCGGTCGCAGCACGTACGGGCGTCGCTGCGCCAGCTGCTGGACTCCTTCGACAGCGTCCCGGCGTACCTGGCGGGCAGGCGCGGGGAGGTCCTCGCGTGGAACACGATGGCGGCGGCCGTCTTCGGGGACTGGGGACAGCTGCCGCAGCAGGAGCGGAACTGGGCGCGGATGATCTTCCTGCGGCCCGAGTACCAGGACCTGTTCCTGGACTGGGAGCAGAAGGCGATCGACATCGTGTGCCAGCTGCGGTACGAGGCGGGCTGCCACCCGGACGATCCCCGACTGTCGGGGCTGGTCGGGGAGTTGTCGGTGAAGAGCGAGGACTTCCGGCGGCTGTGGGCCACGCACGACGTCAAGGAGAAGAGCCACGGGCTGAAGCATCTGCGGCATCCGCTGGTCGGCGATCTGGCCCTGCAGTTCGAGTCGTTCAGGCCGACGGACGACGGTGAGATGGCGCTGGTGACGTACCACGCCGAGCCCGGGTCCGCGTCGGCGGAGGCGCTACGGCTGCTGGCGAGCTGGGGCACGGACGCCACCCGCGCGGGCAGCACCGCGCACCGCCCCTGAACCCGCCCCGCCCAGGGGTTCGCACAGACACGGAACGGCCCGCCGGAAGACATCCTTCCGGCGGGCCGTGCGCCATGCCGTGTCGCTCAGCGGCTCACCGGCTCACTCGCTCACTTGCCGTAGAACGCGTTGTAGATCGAGATCGTCGACCTGTTGCCCTTCTTGTCGGCGATCTTGGCGTGGAACGAGAGACCCTGGCCCTTGGCCGGGTTCTTGTAGGTGATCGTGCCGTGCTTGACCGTCAGCTTCGTCCAGGTCCTGCCGTAGTCGTACGACACCCACACACCGAGGGACTGCAGATTGCGGCCCGCGGCCGCACCCTGCACGGTCACCGGGACGGTGACCTTCCGGCCGGCCGCGACCCGGCCGTCCAGGCCGGTGGTCGCGCCGAAGCGGACCGAGGAGGCGGGCAGCTTGGCCTCGTCCGTCTTCTTGGACCGGAACGTCCAGCTCGCGTCGATGCGGGTGGACGCGGCGGCGACCCTCACACTGCGGATGACCGAGGTCGTCAGCTTGTACGAGGCGTCACCGGAGGGCACCGTGAAGTGCGCCAGCCCGAACAGCGGGTCGGCGTTCGAGCCGACCCTGGTGCCGTTGCGGTACAGCGTCGTCCTGACGGACATGAAGTCCGAGGACCCGGCGTGGGTCTGGCCGTCGGCGAACAGCGGCAGCAGACCGTAGATCTGGTTGCCCTCACGGAAGATGCCGTAGTCGGAGTCGATCTTCGGACCGAAGACGGCCGTGTTGAAGGCCTTGGAGTAGCGGTGGCCCGCCTTGTAGAGCTGCGGGGCGCCCTCCGTGTAGTACGCCTCCGCGATCGGGAGGCCCTCGGGGTTCTTCTTGCCGCTGAACTGCGCGAAGTCCAGGGCCCACTGGACCCTCTCACCGGTCGACACGTAAAGCGTGCGGGTGCTGCGCAGCTTCTGCTCGATCGGGGCGTTGCCCGCGAAGTCGTCCGGCAGTTCGGCGTAGGCGCCGACCGCACCGGTCTTGCCGCTGCTCGCGGAGCCCAGGTCGACCTTCAGCGTGGCCAGCTCACCCGCCGTGAAGTGATGGACGTGCCCGCCGTCGAGCTTGGTGACATGGGCGCCGGTGAAGACGTCGTACTCGGCCGCGTCGCCCTTGGTCCACTGGCCGAACCAGCTCTGCCAGAGCCCGGCGGAGATCGCCGGGCCGATGTGCGCGATCCGCAGGTCCTGGAAGGACGGCACGAAGAGGCTGGTGCCGGAGCCCATGTCCGCCGTCTCGTAGGTGTACGAGACCATCGCGGACGCCGGCTTGGCGGCGGCGTCCGGCACGGTGATGTCGGCGGCCCTGGTCGTGGTCAGGTCGAGGGTGAGCGAGGTGTCCTTGGTGACGCTCAGCTTGGGCTGGACCAGCCAGTCCGCGCCGCCCTCGATCGAGTCCGGGTTCTTCAGCGAGAGCGAGTCGAGCAGGTACGTGCCCTTGGGCACACGGAGCTTGACGGTGTCGTCGGCGCTCTGGGAGAAGTAGTCCCGCCCGTCGCCGGTGGGCGAGAGGTCCGACAGGGTGCTCAGGTGGACGGGGCTCTGGCCGTCACGGTTGACGTACCGCAGGGTGACGTCGTACGACTCCGCCTCGCGCTCCACGGCCGCGGCCGTGCGTACGCTCTGGCCGCCGCCCGTCGCCGTGACATACGCCGAGTAGGCGCCGTCGGTGCCGCCGCCCAGCTCGGTGTCGGTGCTGACCGGGACCGAGGCGGTGCCGCCCGCCGGGACGGTGACCGTCTTCGCGCCGAGCGTGAAGAACCCGGCCGGGGCCGCCTGGCCCTTGGGGTTGGTGGCGGTCAGGGAGAGCGACAGGGTGACGGCGGTCTTGCCGACGTTGCGGTACGTCAGCTCCTTGGTCAACGGCGTGTCGTCGGTGTGCGGCCACTGCGCGACGCCGAAGTTCACCGACGACGGGTCGGCGAGCACGGTCTGCTTGATGGCCCGGTCCACCGCGATGCGGCCGGAACCCTGCTCGAACGGGGTGTACTTGCCGCCCTTGGCGGAGCCCGTCAGCGCGGACTTCAGCTCGGCGAAGCCCCAGTCGGGATGCTCCTGCTTGAGGATGGCGGCGGCGCCCGCGACATGCGGGGTCGCCATCGACGTACCCGAGATGGTCAGATAGCCGGCCGGCTTCTCGCCGACCTCCTTGTCGATGAGGCTGCCGGGGGCCGCGGCGGCCGTGATGTCCACACCGGGGGCGGTGACATCGGGCTTGATCGCGCCGTCGAGGCCGGGGCCGCGGCTGGAGAAGGACGCCGGCTTGTCGCTGCCGTCGACGGCGCCGACCGTGAGCGCGTCGGCCGCGCTGCCCGGGGAACCGATGGTCTGGCCGCCCAGCTCGCCGTCGTTGCCCGCGGCGACGGCGAACAGGATGCCCTTCTGCTCGGACAGCTTGTCGACCTCGGCCTCGAGCGGGTCGATCCCGGGGGTGTCCTGGCCGCCCAGGCTCAGGTTGACGATGTCGGCGCCCTGCTGGGCGGCCCACTCCATGCCGGCGAGGATGCCGGAGTCGTCGCCGTACCCGTCGTCGTCCAGGACCTTGCCGCTGAGGATCTTCGCGCCGGGCGCGACACCCTTGTACAGGCCGTGCGACTTCGCGCCGGTGCCGGCCACGATGGACGCCACGTGCGTGCCGTGGCCGACCTTGTCGGCGACGGTGGCGGCGGTGGAGAAGTTCTTCGCCGCGATCACCTGGCCCTTGAGGTCCGGGTGATCGGCGTAGACGCCCGTGTCGAGCACGGCGACCTTGACGCCCTTGCCGTCGTAACCCGCGGCCCAGGCCGTCGGGGCGCCGATCTGCGGCACGGACTTGTCGAGGCTGGCCTTGCGGACGCCGTCGAGCCAGACATGTGCGATGCCGAAGGCGGCGTTGTCGCCGTCGGTGACGGCCTTCCACAGCTCGGCCGTGTCGCGCTGGGGCGTCTGGACCGCGTCCGCGTTCAGGGACGTCAGAGTCCGGCGGAGCGTGCCCGCCTCCCGCACACCGGCCTTCGCGGTGCTCGCGGAGCCCCGGTAGCCGACGATGACCTTCAGGCCGTTCTTCTGGTCCTCGCGGGTCCGGGTGCTGTTGAGGCCGGTGACGTCGAACAGCCGGCGGTCGAGCTTCCCGGAGGCGATCATGGCGGCCGCGTCGGCCGGCACCACATAGGTGTGGCCGGCTGCCCTGCGCACCTGGATCGGCACGTTCCCGCGGCCCTTCGCCCGCTCCAGGCCGACGACACGGCCCTTGGCGTCGACCACGACCCGGTCACCGGTGATCAGCGTGATGCGGTGCTTCGCCGCGATACCCGCGGCGGCGGCCGGACGGGCAGCCGCCCCCGGCTTCGCCGACGCCGGGCTGGTCATGCCCGCCGCCAGCGCCACGGCGGCCGCCGTGGCGACGGCCGCCGCGCATGCTCTTTTCACTTGTCTGTGCACAACTCCCCCTGGAGTGAGGTACCGAGCGAATTCCCCGTTCACCCGACTGGGGGAAGTGCCGAACGTATGCACGTCAACCCCCCGGACCACGCAGTATGCCCGGGGGGTGATCAACGCCTCAATAGCGCCAGGGATAACGAGTTGGAACGAGACACCGTCGCACCGGCGGCTCCTACGAGGCGGCGTTCTCCTTGACCGTGATCTTGCCCTTGCGGATGGTCACGAGCCGCGGGGCCTTCTTCGCGAGCACCGAGTCATGAGTGACCATCACAAAGGTGAGCCCGTGCTCCTTCCACAGGGTCTCCAGCACGCCCATGATCTCGTCCCGTGTGGATTCGTCCAGGTTTCCCGTGGGTTCGTCGGCGAGCAGCACCTTGGGCTGCTTCACCAGCGCGCGGGCGATGGCGACGCGCTGCTGCTGACCACCGGACAGTTCGGCGGGCAGATGGCCGAGCCGCTCGCGGAGTCCGACGGACTCCAGGGCCTGGGCGGCCCGTTCGCGGCGCTCCTTGCCCTTCACCCCGAGCGGCACCAGCGCGGTCTCGACGTTCTCCTGGGCGGTGAGCGTCGGGATGAGGTTGAAGCTCTGGAACACGAAGCCGATGTTCTCGCTGCGCACCTTGGTCAGGCGCGCCTCCGAGAGCTTGGCCAGATCGATGCCGTCGAGCTCCACGGAGCCGCCGGTGGGCTTGTCCAGTCCGCCGAGCATCTGCAGCAGGGTGGACTTGCCGCCACCGGTGGGGCCCTGGATGACGAGACGGTCGCCGTCGCCGATCGTGAGGTCGACGCCGTCCAGGGCGTTGATGGTCTCCTTGCCTCGCGTGTAGCGCTTGGTGACGCCTCTGAGTTCGTACATGGTGCAACTCCTGGGATACGGAAGGGGGTGCTACTCGACGCGGCGCAGGGCGTCCGCGGGGCGCAGACGGGAGGCGCGCCAGCCGCCGAAGGCGCCGGCGATCAGACCGCCGGTGACGGCGAGGGCGACCGCGAGGGCGATGGTCGAGAGGCTGACGGGCGCGGTGAGCGCGACCTCGAGGGTCTTGGCGGCCCGGCGGCCGCCGAAGCCACCGCCGCCTCCGCCGAAGCCGCCACCACCGCCTCCACCGCCGAGCTGGGCCTGGAGCGTGGGGCTGATCGCCGTGACGGCGTAGGCGCCCGCGAGGCCCAGTGCGATCCCGAGGACACCGCCGACCAGTCCGTTGACCATGGCCTCACCGACGACCTGGCGGGTGACGCGGCCGGACTTCCAGCCGAGCGCCTTCAGGGTGCCGAACTCCCGTACCCGGCGCGAGACGGCCGAGGAGGTGAGCAGGCCCGCGACCAGGAACGCCGCCACGAGCACGACGAGGGACAGCCACTTGCCGACGTTGTCGGCGAGGCCGGCAGCGGTGGAGAGCGAACCGGAGACCGTGTTCGCGAGGTCCGCGGAGGTGGTGACCGTGGTCCCGGAGATGTTCTTCTGGATGGCCTTCTTGACGCTCGCGATCTGCTGGGAGTCCCCGGCCTTGACGTAGATCGTGGTGACCTTGTTCTTCGCGTCCGCGAGCGTCTGCGCCTGCTGCAGCGGGATGTAGAGGTTGGCCGCGGAGTCGCCGCTGTCGGCGGTCGCGATGCCGATCACCTGGAACTTCACGCCCTTGATGGTGACGCTGCTGCTCGTGGTGAGCTTCTTCTCCTTGGCGTACGCCGAGTCCACCACGGCGACCTTGGCGTCGGTCTCCGAGGTCTTGAACGTACGGCCGCTGGTGATCTTCGAGGAGGTCAGCGGGCCCAGGGTGGGCTTGGTGACGTCGGTGCCGTAGACGGAGTAGTTGTTGACGTCGAAGTTGGCGCCGCCGCCCTCGACCTGGCCCCCCAGCCCGCCCCCGCCGTAGCCGCCCCGGCCGCCCTGTCCGCCGCCGCTGCCCTGGTCCTGCTTGAACTGCCCCCGGGTGAACTGTCCGCTGATCTTGATGACCCGGAGGCTGAGTCCGCCCACCGCGCTGGAGACGCCGCTCTGCGAGCCCACCTTGGTGACCGTGCTGTCGGCGAGGGTCTCGAAGCCCTGGACCATCACGCGGTCGCTGCTCTGGGTGCCGCCGGAGTTGTTGTCCTGGGCGCCGAACTTGAAGCGCGGACCCTGAGATCCGTCGGAGGCGGGCGCCGCCGCCTTGGTGACGGTCATGTCGGTGCCCAGGCCGTACAGCGACTGGAGCACCTTGTCCTGCGCCTTCCCCATGCCGGACGACACGGAGTTGACCACGATGACCAGGGCGATGCCCAGGGCGAGCCCGGAGGCGACGACGAAGGCCGCCTTTCTACGGCGGCGCAGTTCGCGCCTCAGGTAGGTGAAGAACATGGCGGCAAGCTAGGGATGCAGACTGATGAACCCATAAACCGGACATAAGAGAACGATGAGAAGCCCGTGGCACGCCGCGAGCCGCGCCGCGCGGGACCCCGCGGATCCGTCCGCCGGTCCGTAGCGGGGGAGAACGGCGATGCCGCCGGCCGCCCGGGTGGGCGGTCGGCGGCATCGGCAGGGAGGTGTCGGCGGCCGGCGGGTCAGGCGGCGGAGCCGGCCTTCCACTGGTCCCAGCTCATGTTCCAGCCGTTGAGGCCGTTGTCCGGGGAGACCGTCTTGTCGCCGGTGTTGGAGACGACCACGACGTCGCCGATGAGCGAGTGGTTGTAGAACCACGCGGCGGGCGTGCCCGGGTCGTTCGCGCCCTTCTTGTCCTGGAGGCCGACACAGCCGTGGCTGGTGTTGACGCCGCCGAAGACGGAGGGCGCGCCCCAGTAGTTGCCGTGGATGAAGGTGCCGGACGTGGTCAGGCGCATGGCGTGCGGCACGTCCTTGATGTCGTACTCGCCCTTGCCGTCGGAGTCCTTGAAGCCGACCGTCGCGCCGTTCATCCGGGTCTGGGTGAACTTCTCGGAGATCACCATCTGGCCCTGGTACGTGGTGTGGTCGGGCGCGCCCGCGGAGATCGGGATGGTCTTGACGGTCTTGCCGTCCTGCGTGACCTTCATCTCCTTGGTCTTCGCGTCGACGTAGGAGACCTGGTTGCGGCCGATCTTGAAGGTGACCGTCTTCTGCTGCACACCGTAGATGCCGCTCGTGCCCTCGACACCGTCGAGGTTGAGCTTCATCGTGACGGTGGAGCCTTCCTTCCAGTAGTTCTCGGGGCGGAAGTCGAGCCGGTTGGCGCCGAACCAGTGCCCGACGACCTCCTGCCCGCTGCTGGAGCTGACGGTGATCCCCTTCTGCACGGCCGCCTTGTTGGTGATGGCCTTGTCGAAGTTGATCGAGACCGGCATGCCCACACCGACGGTGGAGCCGCTCTCCGGGGTGAAGTTGCCTATGAAGGAGTGGGCCGGGGCCACGGTCGTGAACGAGGCGTTCTCGTGGGCGTCGCGGCCCTCGGAGTCCGTGGCGGTCGCGGCGACCTTGTAGGTGGTCGCCCGCTCCAGCTGGCCGGTGGGCGCCCAGCTCTTCTTGTCGGCGGATATCTGGCCCGTGACGGGCGTGCCGGACGCCGTGGTCATGGTGACCTGGGTCAGGGTGCCCTTGGCGACCGTCACCTTGGCCGCGTTGTTGATGGAGGCGTTGTCGGAGCCGTCGCCCGGCGTGATCTTGATCTGTGCCTGGGAGCTCTTCTGGGCGGCCGCCTCGTCGACCTTGGCCTGCGAGGTGGAGTCCCCGCCGCTGGCCGCCTTGCTGCCCCCGCTGCACGCGGTGAGCACCAGCATTCCGCCGAGCAGTGCGGACGCGGCCACCAGGCCCTTGCGCCGCTTACTGTCCGTCATCACACGCTTCTCCATCGTTGCCGAATCCCCAAAACCCCGTACTGCCCCCCGTAAGAACTTTCAACGCTACGGCCGGTTCGACCCGTTCCACATCCGGCCGACATGTGGTCCACACCACGTCTCCGCGTCTGCCCCACCCGCCCCCGGGCAACCCCCGCGTGGTCTCCGGTCACGGCGGAGCGCCGCTGGAGACGACGGACCCCCGGGCGCCGGTCACCGCCCGGGGGTCACGATTGTCCCAAGACTCATCCGCCGAGCCCGGCCCCTTGTCGGTGCGCGTCAGTACTCGTCCCCCTCGCCCTCGTCCTCCTCGTCGAGGACCCAGTCCGGCGAGTCCGGGTCGTAGTCGATCTGCTCGCTGCTCCAGGACGCCTGGGCCAGCTCCAGCCCCGGCACCGGGCCGAGCAGGTCGGCCGGGTCGACGAGGTACGCGAGCGCCTCGGCGGTGTCCTCCGTCACGGCGGTCTCGGTGTACATGCGCTCCGCCTCGGGCATGTCCGTGTCCTCGGCGGTTCGCTGCAACGCGGCCTTGGTGACGGCGTCGGGATCGGCGACCTCGACGATCAGCTCCACGCGAAGCCGAACAAAACGTGATGTCTCAGAAGTGCTCATGGCGGGAGCGTACGGCCCACGGGGGCCGCGACTTTCCCACGACCCGCGCCTTTCACTAGCATCGCTGTACACGGCCAATTCGCAAGCGCCTCAGGGGGATCGGTATTTCGTGTCCGCCGCACGTCGATCGTCGTCCACCGCACGCCGGACCTTGTTGACCGCCACGGCAGCGGGAACCCTGCTGGGTGCCCTGTGGTTCGTCCCGTCCGCCAACGCGACACCCACCGCACCCGATCACCACCCGGCGGCCTCCACGCGGGCGTCCACGGATCAGGACGCCACGGGGGCCGCCCTGGCGGACGACGCGACGGACACCGGTTTCGCGCGGACGGCCCCCACTGCGACGGACGAGACGGCGACCGGCACCCAACTCGCCGACACCGGAAGTGTGGACACCACGCCCTACCTGGTGGGCGGCGCGCTCTCCCTGTGCCTCGGCGCGGGCTTCGTGACGTACTCGGTACGCCGCGAGCGCATGGAGGCCTGCTAGGGCCTGTCGTCGAACTCGCGTCGTCGCCCGAAGGGCGGGGCCCGCGGCGTCCGGTGCGGCGCATCGCAGCGCGGAGGATCGTCCGCGTACTGGGCTTACGCGGACGACCCCGACAACGCGGCGAGGTGCCGTACCAGGCGCCGCGAGCGAGACAGGTCTGTCGAAACAGGGCCCTGGGCCTGCCGGCTGACGGATCGAGGGGCCGCCGTTCCCATGGCGGCGGCCCCTGAGCCTCTGCGGCCTCTGCTGCTCGGGCCTGAAGTCCTCAGGCCAGCGGCCCGGTGACCCCTTCCACGGCCGTCACGAGCCGCCCCGCCCGCACGAAGGCGTCCGCCGCCGCGAGGTCCGGGGCCAGGAAGCGGTCCGGGCCCGGGCCTTCGGCGCCCGCCGCACGCAGGGCCACGATCGCCGCACGGCTGGCGGGGGCCGGGGTCAGCCCCTCGCGCAGTTCGACGGCGCGGGCCGCCGCGTACAGCTCGATCGCCAGCACCCGGGTCAGGTTGTCCACGGCCGTGCGCAGCTTGCGCGCCGCCGACCAGCCCATCGAGACATGGTCCTCCTGCATCGCGGAGGACGGGATCGAGTCGGCGGAGGCCGGCACGGCCAGCCGCTTCATCTCGCTGACCAGCGCCGCCTGCGTGTACTGGGCGATCATCAGACCGGAGTCGACGCCCGCGTCGTCCGCGAGGAACGGCGGCAGACCGTGCGAACGGTTCTTGTCCAGCAGCCGGTCGGTGCGGCGCTCCGCGATCGACGCGAGGTCCGCCGCCGCGATCGCCAGGAAGTCCAGCACGTAAGCCACCGGGGCACCGTGGAAGTTGCCGTTGGACTCCACGCGTCCGTCGGGCAGCACCACGGGGTTGTCCACCGCCGCGGCCAGCTCCCGCTCTGCGACCAGGCGGGCGTGCGCCAGGGTGTCCCGGCCGGCGCCCGCGACCTGCGGGGCGCACCGCACCGAGTAGGCGTCCTGAACCCGCGGCGCGTCGTCCTGGTGATGGCCCGTCAGTTCCGAACCCCGCAGGACCGCCAGCATGTTGGCGGCCGAGGCGCCCTGGCCGGGGTGCGGGCGGATGGCGTGCAGCTCCGGCGCGAGCACCTTGTCCGTGCCGAGCAGCGCCTCCAGCGAGAGCGCGGCCGTGACGTCGGCCGACTTGTACAGGGTCTCCAGGTCCGCCAGGGCCATGACCAGCATGCCGAGCATGCCGTCGGTGCCGTTCAGGAGCGCGAGGCCCTCCTTCTCGCGCAGCTCGACGGGGGTGATGCCGTGCTCGGCGAGGAGTTCGGCGGCCGGCCGTACGACGCCGTCGGGGCCCTCGGCGTCACCCTCGCCCATCAGCGCGAGCGCACAGTGGGACAGCGGGGCCAGGTCGCCGGAGCAGCCGAGCGAGCCGTACTCGTGCACGACCGGGGTGATGCCGGCGTTGAGGAGGTCCGCCATGGTCTGCGCGACCTCGGGGCGCACACCCGTGTGACCGGAGCAGACGGTCTTCAGCCGCAGGAACATCAGGGCGCGGACGACCTCCCGCTCCACCCGCGGGCCCATCCCGGCCGCGTGCGAGCGGACGATGTTGCGCTGCAGCTGGGTGCGCAGCTCCTGGCTGATGTGCCGGGTCGCCAGGGCGCCGAAGCCGGTGCTGACCCCGTAGACCGGTTCCGGCTTCGCCGCCAGCGCGTCCACGATCTCGCGGGCCGCCGCGAGGGCCGTCAGGGCCTCCTGCGAGAGTTCGACCCTGGCATCCGCCCGCGCCACGGCGAGCACATCGGACGCGGTCACGCCGGACGTCCCCACCACCACAGTGTGCATATCCATATTCAGGAGCGTACGCAGTGAATTCAGAGATGTCACTAGGGGTCGCGTCACGAGTGGATAGCGGGTTGACCCCTTACCGGCCGCTCGCGGCGACCCTCAGTGACGGCCGCGGATACGGCGGCGCTCCCCCGCCGCGGGAGGCGGTGCGTCGGCCAGGCGTACGACCGGGTCGTCGGGCCCCTCACGGCCCGCGACCACGGGCTTCGCGGCCCGCAGCGCCTTGGCGCGATACTGGGCCGCGTCCGCGAGCCGGAACAGCCGACGGGCCGAGCGGACCGGGCCGATCGGATCCTCCGTGGAGGCGACCCCACAGGCGACGCCGTCGCCCAGCTCCAGCTCCGCGGCTCGGCGGCACACCTCGTCGGCGACCCGGACCACCTCGTCGGCCGGCGGGCCGACCGCGAGCAGACAGAACTCGTCGCCGCCGAGACGCGCGACGAGGGCGCCCGGCAGCATGGCGCCGCACAGCGACAGGACCGACCCGAAGCGCTCCAGAAGCCGGTCGCCCACGGCGTGACCCTGGGTGTCGTTGACCCGCTTGAGGCCGTTCAGATCGCAGATGACGAGCGAGACCACATGTCCGTCGCCGCGGTGCCCCTCGATCGCCTCGTCGAGGCGCACATCGACGGCTCGGCGGTTGGCGAGGCCCGTGAGCGCGTCGGTGAAGGCGAGCCGGTGGGCCTCCTCCAGGCGCTCGGTCTGGGCGAGCCCGGCGGCGACCACGGAGGCGAGGACCGTGGCGAAGTCGGTGTCGGCGCGGTCGAAGACGGGAGCGTCGGCCGCCCGGGCGACATACAGCTCGCCCCAGGCGCGGCCGTGCAGCACGACCGGGGCGACGACACAGCAGCCGCGACCCCGCCGGCGCAGCGCGGCGACCCGCTGGTGGGAGTACCCGGCGTGTCCGGTGGCGGCCGGTCCCCGGGCGCTCTCCACCCAGGCGCTGGGCCCGCCGCCGCCCGCCCAGCGTTCGTGGAGGAACTCGGTGATCTCCGGGAACTGGTGCACCGGGTACGTCTCGTCCTCGGGGAACTCCTCCTCCTCGGGCGCGCGGTCCCCGACGTTGACGAGGACCCGCAGCCGTCCGCCCTCGCGCTCCCACACGGAGAGCGCGGCGAAACTCCCGGAGAGGGCCCGGCACGCACCCAGTGCGGCGGCCCGCCAGGACTCCTGCGGGGTGTGTGCCGCCGCCATCCCCTGCGCCAGCGCCACCACGGCCTTCAGCCGGCTGTCCTCGACCACGACACCAGGCTAGGGACGATCAGCACGACATGAGACATCAGTGCGGCGATCAGGGGTCCGGCCGCACCACGACCCGCACCCCCTTACCCTTCGGCGCCCTCACGGCCTCCCGGAGGGCACCCGCCCCGTCCGGTGCCCCGGTGCTACTCCCCCGGCCACTGCGGCGTGCGCTTCTCGTTGAAGGCGGCGACCCCCTCCGCGCGGTCCCCCGAGAACGCCACCGAACGCCACGCCGCGTCCTCGACCTCCAGCCCGGCCCGCAGATCCAGGCCGTGGCCCAGCCGCAGGGCACGCTTCGCGGCGCGCAGCCCCACCGGGGAGTTCGCGGCGATACGGGCCGCGAGGGCGAGCGCCTCCGTACGGTCCTGGCCCTCCGCGACCAGTTCGTCGACCAGCCCCAGCCCGCGCGCCTCGGCCCCCTGGAGCCGCCGCGCGGTGAAGATCAGCTCCGCCGCGCGGGCCGCGCCCACCCGGCGGGGCAGCAGCTGGGTGCCGCCGCCGCCCGGGATCACCCCGACCGACACCTCGGGCAGCCCGACCACCGCCGTGGTGTCCGCCACGATCACGTCGCAGGACAGCGCCAGCTCGAAGCCGCCGCCCAGCGCGAACCCGTGCACCGCGGCGATCGTCGGCATCGGCAGCTCCAGGACCCCGGTGTACGCGGCACGGGCGACCGGGCGCTGGCGCACCAGATCGGCGTCCGTGAAGGAGTTGCGCTCCTTCAGGTCCGCGCCCACGCAGAACGCCCGCTCGTGCGTCGACGTCAGCACGGTCACCCGGGCGTCCCGGTCGGCGGCGAGGTGCTCGCACGCCGCGGTGATCGAGCGCGCCATCTCCGTGGACACCGCGTTCATCGCCTTGGGCCGGTCCAGCGCCAGCTCCGCGACGTACCCGTGCCGCCGTACGACGACGTACTCGCCGAACCGCCGCTCGTCCGTCTGCTCCGCCATGACACCCTCCCGGTTAACGCGGGTTAACTACCGACCGTCCGATCATGGCAGCCGAAGCGGTCCCGCGAAAGCCGCCAGGAGGCTCCACCGGGGCCGAGCCACCCAGCGCCACCCCACCTCTTTCGAGTGACATTCACCCCTTCTCCGCCGCGCCTCCCACCGATCGGCACATAACCTGCCCACCGCCAGAGCGCATCGGGGGAGCGCGGGCAGACCGGGGAGGACGAGCATGACGACGGACACGGCCACCGGCGAGAGCACGACGCCCACCGCACCCGGGCCCCCGGGTCCCGTGCGGTTCCGCCCCGCGGGCCGGCACCGCAGGCCACGCCCCCGGCGGGTGGCGCTCGCGCTCGGCGGCTTCGCCCTGGCCGCCGGGGTCCTGAGCCTCGTACGCCTCGCTCCGGAGGGGGTGACGGGCCAGGGCGGGACCGCCGAGGCCGAACCCCGCATCGACACCACCGACACGGCCGCCACAGTGGAAACGGCGCCGCGCAGGAGCGCGGACCACCCCACCACGACCGCCGTCATACGGGCGGCGGGCGCGAGCCCGGCCGCGACGGCCGCCGGCCGGCCTCCCGCCGAACCGTCCTCCTCGGCCACCTCCGCCGCGGATCCTCCGACCGGCATCCCGGAAGCCCCCTGGACGCCGACGGCCTCCCGTACACCCGGCTCCCCGGCGACCCCGCCGCCCACCGAGCCGCGGCCCGCCCCGTCCACGACCGCTCCCGCCGAGACACCCGCCCCCACGCAGAACCCCGCGGGCGTGTGCCTCCCGATAGTGGCGCTGTGTGTCAACGGGCTGCCGTTGCTGGGGGGTTGAGCCCTACGCCGTCCCCTCGCGGCGGGTCAGCAGCCACGGTTCGATCACACCGAGGCCACGCACCGGGCGCTGCCACATCGGCTGGAGCGCGAAGCGGTACAGGGGCGGCTCCTCGCCCTCCTTCTCCGCCGCGGCGGCGGCCTCGGCGGCCTCCGTCTCCGAGGCGGGCGCCTCGCCCGTGCGGATCAGCTCCTCCGCGAACGCGCCGTCGACCAGGACCGAGTCCCGGGGCGCTATGGAGGTGAGACGGCTGGCCAGGTTCACCGTCGTACCGAAGACATCGCCCATGCGCGTGGTCACCGTGCCGAAGGCGATCCCCACGCGCAGTTCCGGCATCGTCTCGTCGTTGGCCATCGTCTCGATGAGACGCATGGCGATCTCCGCGGCCGTACCGGCGTCGTCCGCCGCGTACAGCACCTCGTCGCCCAGCGTCTTGATGAGCCGACCGCCGTGCGCGGCCACCAGGTCGGCCGCGGTCGTCTCGAACGCCTCGACGAGCTCGCCGAGTTCCTCCTCCTCCAGGCGGCGGGTCAGCCGCGTGAAGCCGACGAGATCCGCGAAACCGACCGCGAGACGGCGGTCCACCATCTCCTCGTCGTCGGCGGCCTGGACGACCCGCCCGGTCGCGGCGGCGAGCTGGCGCCGCCAGACATAGATGAGGAACTCCTCCAGCTCCGGCAGCAGCAGCTCGATCAGGGGGTAGGTGACCTCGGTCCGGGTCATGCCCGGCTCCGGGGGCTCGGTGAGCCCCTCCAGGAAGGAGTCGATCTGCCACTCGGCCAGCCGGGCGGTGGTCTGCCCGGTGGAACGGGCCACCTGCACCGCCATCGCCTCGCTCAGCAGCCCCGCCTCGACCAGACCGGCCAGGCGGCGCAGGGCCAGCACATCGGCCTCCGTGAGGGCCTTGGCCTGCCCTATGTCGGCGAAGCCCATCGCCCGCCAGAAGCGGGACGCCAGCTCCATGGAGACGCCCGCGCTCCGGGCCGCCTGGAAGGGGGTGTACCGGCGCTCGGCCCCCAGGATGAGCTGCTCCAGACGGAGCGCCAGGGGGTTCTCCTCGGGCTCGGCGTGCGCGTCCCGCCCCGGTCCACCGTCGGGGGCGGGGTTTACGCCCGTGCCCGAGCCCGCGTCGTCGACGGTCACGCGTGCTGCCCTTCCGATCTGCCACGGTCAGGTATCGACCGCGGTCAACTCTACGGCAGGTGTGCGGTAGCTCACTCCTCCAGGAACAGCCGCCGCCGGGGACCCTCAGGTGCTCACGCCGGCCGAAGATGCACGATGTCCCCGGCTCCCACCGGCTCCTGCACCCCGTCCCGTGTCGCCAGCACCAGCCGGCCGTCGCTGTCGATCGCCACCGCCTCACCGGTGATGGAACGGTCGCCGGGCAGCTCGGCACGGACGAGACGGCCCAAGGTGGCGCTCCCGGCCGCGTACGTCTCCTGCAGACCGCAGGCCGCCGGATCGCCCTCCGCCGCGCGCCACCGCTCGTACCAGTCCTCCAGGGAGCGCAGCACGGCCCGCAGCAGCGGGTCGCGGTCCGTCGCACGAGCGCCCGCGAGCGCCAGGGAGCCCGCGGTGGGGACCGGCAGCTCGTTCTCACGCAGCGTGACGTTGATGCCGATGCCGACGACGACCCCGTCCTCGCCCGCGCGCTCCGCGAGGATCCCCCCCGCCTTGCGCTCCTCGTCACCCACGGTCACCATCAGGTCGTTGGGCCACTTGAGTGCCGTGTCGACGGCCGCGGCCCGGGCGAGCCCCGTCGCGACGGCGACCCCGGCGAGCAGCGGCAGCCAGCCCCAGCGGGCCACCGGCACGCCGACGGGCCTGAGCAGGACCGAGAAGAACAGGCCCGAGCGGGCCGGAGCCGACCAGGTGCGGTCGAGGCGCCCGCGCCCCGCGTTCTGCTCCTCGGCGACCAGCACGGCGCCCTCGGCGGCCCGGCCGGCCGTGGTGAGGGCCACGAGGTCGGTGTTGGTTGAACCGGTGCGCTGCACCACCTCCACCCCGGACCACAGCCCGCCCTCGCGCACCAGCGCCCGGCGCAGCGCGACGGCGTTCAGGGGCGGCCGCTCCAGGTCGGACCAGCGGCCGCCACCGCCTGCGGCATCGTTCCCGGGACGGTTCTCGTCTGAGGCATCTCGAGGCATCATGCAAGCCACCCTAGGTGTGGTAAACGCCGCACTGCCGATCGGTAGGCACCCCACTACGCTACGGATGAGTAACCGTTCGTTCTTCTGAGCATTCTCGTAGCACGTCACCCTCACGTCCCCACTGAGCAGGCAGGGAGCCACATCCCGATGTCCGAGCCGGAAGAGATCGACATTCACACCACCGCGGGCAAGCTGGCTGATCTCCAGCGCCGGGTCCAGGAGGCGACGCACGCCGGCTCGGAGCGCGCCGTCGAGAAACAGCACTCCAAGGGCAAGCTGACGGCCCGTGAGCGGATCGAGCTGCTGCTGGACGAGGACTCGTTCATCGAGCTGGACGAGTTCGCCCGGCACCGTTCGACCAACTTCGGGCTGGAGACGAACCGCCCGTACGGGGATGGCGTCGTGACCGGCTACGGCACCGTGGACGGCCGACCCGTCGCGGTGTTCTCCCAGGACTTCACGGTCTTCGGCGGGGCGCTGGGCGAGGTCTACGGCCAGAAGATCGTCAAGGTCATGGACTTCGCCCTGAAGACCGGCTGCCCGGTCATCGGGATCAACGACTCCGGCGGGGCCCGCATCCAGGAGGGCGTCGCGTCCCTGGGCGCGTACGGCGAGATCTTCCGCCGCAACACCCACGCCTCCGGAGTGATCCCGCAGATCAGCCTGGTCGTCGGGCCCTGTGCGGGCGGCGCGGTCTACTCCCCCGCGATCACCGACTTCACGGTGATGGTCGACCAGACCTCGCACATGTTCATCACCGGCCCGGACGTCATCAAGACGGTGACCGGCGAGGACGTCGGGTTCGAGGAGCTGGGCGGCGCCCGCACCCACAACACCGCCTCCGGCGTGGCGCACCACATGGCCGGGGACGAGAAGGACGCGATCGAGTACGTCAAGCAGCTGCTGTCGTACCTGCCGTCCAACAACCTGTCCGAGCCCCCGGTCTTCCCGGAGGAGGCGGACCTCACGGTGACCGACGAGGACCGCGAGCTGGACGTGGTGGTGCCGGACAGCGCCAACCAGCCGTACGACATGCACACGGTCATCGAGCACATCCTCGACGACGGCGAGTTCTTCGAGACGCAGGCGCTGTTCGCGCCGAACATCGTCACCGGCTTCGGACGGGTCGAGGGCCACCCGGTGGGCATCGTCGCCAACCAGCCGATGCAGTTCGCCGGCTGCCTCGACATCGACGCGAGCGAGAAGGCGGCACGCTTCGTGCGCACGTGCGACGCCTTCAACGTGCCCGTGATCACCTTCGTCGACGTCCCCGGGTTCCTGCCCGGCGTCGACCAGGAGCACACCGGCATCATCCGCCGCGGCGCCAAGCTGATCTTCGCCTACGCCGAGGCCACCGTCCCGCTGATCACCGTGATCACCCGGAAGGCGTTCGGCGGCGCGTACGACGTCATGGGCTCCAAGCACCTGGGCGCCGACGTGAACCTGGCCTGGCCGACCGCCCAGATCGCGGTGATGGGCGCGCAGGGCGCGGTCAACATCCTGCACCGCCGCACCATCGCCGAGGCGGAGGCCTCGGGAGAGGGTGAGGCGACCCGCGCCCGGCTGATCCAGGAGTACGAGGACACCCTCCTCAACCCCTACGTCGCGGCCGAGCGCGGCTACATCGACGCGGTGATCAGGCCGTCCGACACCCGTCGCCATGTCGTACGGGCGCTGCGCCAGCTGCGCACCAAGCGGGAGTCCCTGCCCCCGAAGAAGCACGGCAACATCCCCCTGTAAACCCCGGGACCCTTGGGAGCGGACATGACGATCAAGGTCGTACGGGGCAATCCGACCCCGGAGGAGTTGGCCGCCGCACTGGCGGTGGTCCGAGCCCGCGCCGCGGCGGCGGCCTCCATACCGCCCGGCGTGGCGCGGCACAGGGACTCCTGGGCCGACCCGGCCCGCATCGCCGCCCACCCGGTACCCCAGCCGGGCCCGACGGCGTGGAGCCGCACCTACTGGCCGGGCTAGGGCCTGTCGGCGAACTCCCGCCTGCCCCGCGAGGCCATGCACGCACTCTCGCCGCAGGGCCTCCCTTCGGGCGACGACGCGAGTTTGAGACAGGCTCCAGGGGGTGTCGGCCGGGCGGCTCGCCGCCCGGCCGACACCCCGCCGGTCGAAGTTGAGTACGCGTACTCAGGCGACCGGAGCACACCGGACGCACGATCGAAGGCATGCTGTGGTCCGACCCCGAGAACGAGCCGCCGAAGGAACTGCGCGACATGCAGAACATGTTGCGGCGGCTCGGGGTCCTGATGGCGCTGGCCAGCCTGCTGGCGATGATCGTCATCGGCATCCGGTGAGGCACGCCGATACGCTGAGCGCATGACCGTTCAGTCCCGCCGCCGTCTGGTGCTCGCATCCCAGTCCCCCGCCCGCCTCGGACTGCTCCGGCAGGCCGGGCTCGATCCCGAGGTCATCGTCAGCGGGGTCGACGAGGACGCCGTCACCGCCCCCACCCCCGCGGAACTCGCCCTCGCCCTCGCCGAGGCCAAGGCGTCCGTCGTCGCGGCGAAGCCCGAGGTGAAGGGCGCGCTGGTGATCGGCTGCGACTCGGTGCTCGACCTGGACGGCGAGGCCCTCGGCAAGCCCGCGGACGCCGAGGAGGCGACGGCGCGCTGGAAGTCGATGCGCGGCCGGGCGGGCACCCTTCAGACCGGCCACTGCGTCTACGACACGATCAGCGGCCGGTACGTGTCCGCCACCGCGTCCACCGTGGTCCACTTCGGCGAGCCGACGGACGAGGAGATCGCCGCGTACGTGGCCTCCGGCGAACCCCTCTACGTGGCGGGGGCCTTCACCCTCGACGGCCGTTCGGCGCCCTTCATCGACGGCATCGACGGCGACCACGGCAACGTCATCGGCATCTCGCTGCCCCTGGTCCGCCGGCTGCTGGCCGAACTGGGCGTCGGGATCACCGAGTTGTGGGCGCCGCAGGAGAAGTGAGCGACCGCCCGCCACGCGGGCCCGGCGTGGGCGCAGACCTCAGGGCGCGACGAGCGCGTGGCGGGCGCGAGCCTCAGGGCGCGACGGGCACGTGACGGGCGCGAGCCTCAGGGCGCGACGGGCGCGTAACGGGCGCGAGCCTCAGGGCGCGACGAGCGCGTGACGGGCGCGAGCCTCAGGGCGCGACGGGCACGAGCCCCAAGGCGACGGGCACGAGCCCCAAGGCGTGGCG